>JAUHXM010000093.1 GCA_030426605.1 Phycisphaerae bacterium
GATGGAGCCGTCCCAGCAGCCCGAGCCCGAAGAGGGGCAGGAGGGCGAGGAATCCCAGGACAACGCGGACGAGTCCGAGTCGTCCGACCCCGCCGACCAGTTCGCCGACCGGCTGATCGACCGTGAAGAACGCCAGCGTCAGGCACGCGAGCAGCGTCGCTCGCGCGTCGCCCGACCCGTCTACGTGGAGCGCGACTGGTGAAGCCCTGGTACATCCTCATCCTGACCGCGTTCGCCGTCCTGGCGCCAACCGCGCACGCCCAGTCGGATCCCGCCGACATCGACGTCACGGCGGAGGTTGACCGCCGCCGGGTCTACGTCGGCGACCGCGTGCAGTACGTCATCACCGTCTCGGGGTCCAACTCCGCCCAGGTGCCCGAGGTCGATCTGCCCGACGGCGTGATCGGGCAGTTCCTCGGCGGCCGAGAGCGTTCCTCCTCGTTCACAACGTTTATCAACGGCCGCCAACGGACACGCACAAACGTCGCTTACGTATTCACCTACACCCTCTCCCCCCAGCGCGAGGGTGAGTTCACGCTCGGGCCCGCGCAGGTCGTGGTGGGGGGGGTGACCTACGAGACCGGCACCGTCACCCTCAGCGCGATCCAGCCGCAGGACGTCAGCGCCGACTACCCCATCCGCGTCGAGACCGACCGGACAGATCTCTGGGTGGGCGAGGCCGTCCGCCTGCGTGTCACGTGGGCGTTCCATCCCGATATCGAGAACCCGTCGTTCGACGTGACGACGATGCCCGAAGGCGTGCGTGTGCTCGAGAACCGCACGCCGCCGACCTGGACCGGCGCCCAGGAGCGCCGCCTGGGCACGATCCTCGGGCAAGACATCATCATGGACTTCGGGACGACCACGCTCGACGGGCGCGCCGTCCGCACGCTCTCGTTCGAGCTGCTCGTCACGCCGATCGAGCCCGGCAACTACGACCTCGGCCCCGTGGGCGTCGTGTTCGACCGCGTCGTGCGCGGCCGCGGACGCGTCCGCGTCATCTCGCGCGCCGAACCGATCGCCGTCACCGCACGGACGCTCCCGACCGAGGGCCAACCCCGGGGCTTCTCCGGAATGGTTGGGTCGTACGCGGTCCGATCCGAGGTCTCGACCCAAGCCGCGAACGTCGGCGACCCCATCGAGCTCGAGGTGCGCATCGAGGGCACCGAACCCATGATCGGCGTCGATGACGGGCCCACGCTCGCGTCGCAACCCGCGTTCGCCGAGGGCTTCCAGCTCGACGCGGACGGGTGGGAATCCGTCCCCACCGAGATCCCCGGTCGCCGCCTGTTCCGCACGACCGTCCGCCCGACATCCGACGGCGTGACCGAGATCCCATCGGTCGAGTTGCCGTACTTCGACGCGGCGCTCGGTGAGTACCGCATCGCCCGGTCCGAACCGATCCCGCTCGAGGTGCGCTCCGTGCGCGAGACGACTGCCGCCGACGCCCTGCGCACGGGCATCCCGATGCCGAGCCGTCGCATCCCGCTCGACGGATCGGGGGAGGCGTTCTGGGCCCACGAACGCGGCCCGGGTGTCCTCACCCCCGACGGGTTCGACCCGATCGGACGCGTCACCGAACCGGTCTGGCTGGGTCTCATCCTCGCGCCGCCGATCGGCTGGGCGGGGGCGCTGGTGTTGGTCGCGGCCGCACGCACCCGCGACCCCGATGCCGCACGCCGCCGCGCGGCGCTCCGCCACGCGAACGCAACGACGCGGAGTGTGAACGCCAGCGCCGGCGCCCGCCGACTCGTCGCGGATCTGCTCGGGCGCGATGAGGCGTCCGTGACCGCCGCAGACTGCGACGACCTCGCGATCGACCCCGAGACACGCGACGGGCTTGTCACACTCATCGGCACCGACGAGGCGACCCGGTTCGGCGGGCTGCCCCCGTCCATGCCCGACTCGGCCCGGGCGCGCCAGCTCTTCCGCGAAGCCCACCGCCAGCAGATGGGAGCCGCCCGATGATGCGTGCCCTCCTGATCGCCCTCGCGCTCGCCGCGCTTGCCGCCTCACCGGCCGCGGCACAGGACGCCGAGTCGCTGCTCGCCAGCGCTGAGAGCGCGATGCTCGACGCCGAGCGCGCGATGGAAGCCGACCCAGAGCTCGCGCCTGAGCTCTACGCACAGGCCGCCGCGCGGTATGAACGCATCATCGCCGAGCACGGCATCGATTCGGTCGAACTCCACCGCGCCGCCGGCAACGCACGACTCCTCGCCGGCGAGCCCGGCCGCGCCATCGCCAGCTACCTGCGTGCCGAACGCCTCGACCCGACCGATGTCAAGACCGCCCAGAGCCTCGCCTACGCCCGCTCACGCGTCGGTACGACCATCACGCCCGGCGTGCGCTCCCGCACCGAGTCCGCCCTCCTCTGGTGGCGCGGGCGCATCCCCCGTGAGGCGCTCTTCCTCGGCGCGGTCATCGCGTTCGTCGGGGCGTGGGGGATCGAGATCATGATCGTCTTGGGCACACGCCGGCTCGGGCACGTGTCCGCGGCCATCCTCGCGATCGTCTCCGTCGCCCTCTTCGGGTCGCTCGTCGCCGAGCGCTATGTGCACCAATCGATCGACCGCGGCGTGATCGTCGCGGGGCCCACCGACGCCCGCTCGGGCCCGAGCGACGTCGTCTACCCGCGTTCCTTCGAGCAGCAACTGATGCCGGGCGTGGAATTTGTGGTGCTTGAACACCAGAACGGGTGGGTACACATCCGACTCGCCGACGGTCGCGAGACCTGGGTCACGGCCGCGTCATTCGAGCGCGTCTGACGGTTTGCGCGTGACGCGCCGGAGCCGATCCGGTACGCTGGCACTGTTGGGGAGAGAGCGGCACGCCACGAAGGCGCAGGAGGCCGCGACATGAAGGAACAACTCCCAAAGGACGGCACCGCCCGCCACGCGGACGGGTTCTGCACGCACAACGCCCGTTTCCGAGCCGAAGCGGACGACCTTGGCCGTTGGTTCGTCTGGCAACGCCTGGGCGCGACCGGCTGGGCCGCCTGGCGGGCGTGCTCGTCGCGGTCGGACGCCGTCAACCTGGCGGCGTCACTCAACCAACAGCCCGCCGCGGCACCCACCAACTGACTGCCGAGCCGCCGTGCCTCCACGCCCTCGCCCGCTGCGGCTCAGGGCTATACTTCCCCCGCGCAGCAGCGCATCCACTGGCGGGTGTAGTTCAGTGGTAGAACGCAAGCTTCCCAAGCTTGATGTCGTCGGTTCGACTCCGATCACCCGCTCTTTCGCCTGATCCGACCCGTGGGTTGGCACCGCCCGCCCCGGCGGGTATACCGGAGCAATGACGCACCCATCCCGCCGCTCGTTCCTCGCCGCCGCGGCCGCCGCGGGGTCCTTGGCCGCCATCCCCAAGCTCGTCTACGCCGAACGCACCCGCGCCCGCAGGCTCGCTGCGGGCGACGACCACCGCGGGCCCTGCTCGATCTCGTCGGGCAACGGCGTCCGCGCCGTCGCGAAAGCCCGCGATCGGATCCGCGAGGGGGTGGACCCCGTGATCGCCGTCGTCGAGGGCGTCGGCATCGTCGAGGCGGACCCCAACGACACGACCGTCGGGCTCGGCGGCCTCCCCAATGAGGACGGCGTCGTCGAGCTCGACTCCTCCGTCATGCACGGGCCCACACACAAAGCGGGCGCCGTCGCGTCCATCCGCGACATCCTCCACCCCGCCCAAGTCGCCCTCAAAGTCCTCCAGACCACCGACCATGTGCTGATCGTGGGCGAGGGCGCACGCCGGTTCGCGATCGCGCACGGGTTCGAACCAACCAACCTGCTGACCCCCAAGGCCCGCGAGGCCTGGCTCCGCTGGAAGCGGTCCAACTCACCCAACGATGACTGGCTCGACGACGATCAGATGGACTGGACGCCCGACGGCCGCGAACGCCGCAGCGCAGACGCCGGGACGCCCGACCCGGTCCCGTTCACCTACGGCACCATCCACTGCGGCGCGACCGACGCCGCGGGGAACGTCAGCGCCGTCACCACCACGAGCGGGCTGAGCTACAAGATCCCCGGGCGCGTGGGCGACTCGCCGATCATCGGCGCGGGGATGTACGTGGACAACGAGATCGGCTCCGCCGGCGCGACCGGGCGCGGCGAGGCGGTCATCCAGTCGTGCGGGTCCTACTCCGCTGTGCGGCACATGGGCGAAGGCAAGTTGCCCACCGAGGCGTGCCTCGCCGTGCTCGAAGAGATCGCGACACGTTCCAAACGCCAGCGCCGGCTCGTCGATGACGAGGGACGCCCGAACTTCAACGTCGTGATGTACGCCCTTCGCAAGGACGGCGCGTACGGGTCCGCCGCGATGTGGTCCGGAGCGTCGTTCGCCGTCGCGACGGCCGATGGGGCCCGCCGCGAGCCCTGTGCACACCTCTTCGAGCGATAGTCCCGCGATCCGCGGATCCGGACGTTCCTGTCAGCCCGCCCCGCCCGGCGGCGGTATCGACGTGAAGACTGCCGGGCCGATCGGCCCACGCTGAACCACGACACCGAACAGGCCGGCGCGGACGACCCGCGTCCAACCCGGAAAGGCGGCGATCGGCATGCGCGCACATCAATCCAAACGGGTCATCTTGCTCGGCGCCGCCGCCCTCACCGCGGCGCTCTTCGCGAGCGGGTGCGGCTGGCACACCTCCGTCCGCCACGGCCACGGCTACCACGCACCCCGCCATCACCACCGCGGGCATCATGGGCATCACCCCGGGCACCACGGTCACCACCGCGGTCACCGCGGCGGGCATCACCGAGGACGCCACCACTGATCGCGATCAACCCGTGCCGGTCGTCTCGCCGAACAGCGACAACCCCGTCGCCTCGGTGATCCGCACGGGCACGATCCGCCCGATCCAGTCCTCGGGCGCGCGCGCGCCGGACGTCGGCACATCGAAGTGCACGATCAGGTCCGTGTCCGTCCGCCCGGAGAGCTGCACCAAAGAGCCCGGTGCGTGAGCGACGGGTTCGGTCGCCAACCCGGCCCCCGGGGCACGCGCGTTCGAGCCAAACGCCGACGAGCGCCCGCCAACCGTGATCTCCACCATCCCCGTACCCGGCTTGACGTCGATGCCGCGCTTCTTCTTCTCCGCCCGGCTGAGCCCCTCGACGAGCACGCCGAACTCACGCCCCACCTGCTCGCGGTTGATCTCCTCCGAGATCGTGGACTGCAGCGCGAGCAGCTCGTTGTTCCGCGTCCGCTTCACCTGCTCCGGCACGTCGTCGGCAATCCGATCGAACGCCACCGTCCCGGGCCTGGGCGAGTACTTGAAGATGAACTGGTTCTTCGCCCGCGAACGCACCAACATCTGCTTCGTCAGCTCGAAGTCCTCGTCCGTCTCCGTGCAGAACCCGACGATCACGTCGCCCGAGATCATCAGCGGCCGCCCGATCTCAGGCTGGTCAAGGTACGCCCGGGCCCGGTCGAGGAACTCGTAATACTCGCCCACGGTGTACCCGCGGTTCATGAGCTTGAGCATCCGGTCGGACCCCGACTGCGCGGGGACGTGCAGATACCGGCAGATCCGCGGGTGATCGCGGATGACCTCCAGAACGTCGTCGCCGAAGTCGCGGGGGTAGCTCGTCACGAACCGCAGGCGCTCGATCGCCGGCACCTCGTCGTGGATCCGCGCGAGCAGGTCGGCGAACGTCGTGGTCTGCGCCCCCGCAAAGGCGTCGCGGTGATGCGAACCCTTGTACGTCCGCCCCTTCTGCGGTTGGACAACACCGTCCACCCTCACGGCGCTGCCATGCTCAAACCGGTAGTGGTTCACCGTCTGCCCGAGCAGCGTGACCTCGATCACCCCCGCGTCGGCGAGCTTCTTGCACTCGTCCACGATGTGGTCCGGCGGGCGGTGCACCTCGGCGCCGCGGGTGTGGGGGACGACGCAGTAGGTGCAGAACTTGTTGCACCCGCGTGTGATCCGGACGTACGCGCTCTTGCGCGCGTTCGCGTCGATCGGCGAGACCGCACGCGACAGATCGAGCATCTCAAGCGAATCGCCCGCCGCGGCGAGCGTCGAGCTCCGCCGCGAAGCGCTGCCCTGCAACGCGACCGACTTCGCCGAGCGCCGGGCGGCCTTGTCGGGCTCGTCCTCCAGCATGCTCCGGCGCGTGCGCACCGCGTTGTCAATCAACGCCGGCAGCTTGTCGAGCTCCGCCGGCCCGCACATGACGTCAACAACCGGGTGGCGGTCCATCATCGCCGCGCCGTCCCGCTCGGCCATGCACCCCAACACGCCCACCACGAGCTCAGGCTTGCCTGCCTTGTGCTTCTTAAGTTCGCCCAGACGCGACCAGACCTTCTGCTCGGCCCGCTCCCGCACGGAGCACGTGTTGTAGAGGATCACGTCCGCCTCGCCAGCGTCGCGAACGAACCGGTAGCCCAGCGCTCCGAGGGCGCCCGCGACGAGCTCCGAGTCGAGCTCGTTCATCTGGCAGCCGAAGGTCTCAAGATGGACGGCCGGGCCGGTCATGGGACTGCGAGTGTACGCCCCCTCCCCCGCCCGCCCAAGCCCGACGGGCACCGCAACCCGCTGGCGCACGGGGCGTTGGCAATCAGGGGCGGTAGACTCGTCGCGTGAAGGTCGCGGACGTACGAGCCTGGTTCCACGAGCTCCCGCTGGCGAGCAAGAGCCTCCTCCTCTTCGGGGCGGCCTCCGCGCTCATCATCGGGGCGGCGTTGCTCATCCCGCTCTTCCGCATGAACGCCCTCGTCGGCGCCGGGCAGCTCGAAGAGTCCCGCGACATCGCCGACGCGTGGGAGTCCGCCGCGATCGACCACGACGGAGAGGCCCAGTTCGGCCCCGCCCGCGTCCGCGTCTTCGACCGCGACGAAGCGACCGCCGCCGCAACCTCTGACCGCGTCATCCGCGCCGCGCTGAGAAGCCTCGAACGCGATACCGCTCGCCAGGACTGGATGCAAACCCGGTGGGACGGCGGCGCCCGCGTCTACGGCTACGCCCGCGCCGACCGCGGCACCGGCGGCGTGCTCCGAGGCCTCACCGTCTACGAGCGCCGGTCCGAGGGCGCGGCGATGCAGCTCATCGTCAACGTGTTCCTCGTCATCGCCGCGGGCTCGTTCGTGCTCGCCCTCGCGCTCGTCGTCTTCGCCCTCATCGCGTCGAGGCTGATCCTTGAGCCCGTCGAGCAGCTCAAGCAGACCGCCGAGCGGGTGCGCGAGGGCTCGCTCGAGACGCGGGCCGACATCCGCTCGGGCGACGAGTTCGAGGAGCTCGCCGACACGTTCAACCTCATGCTCGCCGAGCTTCAGAAAGGGCAGGACCGCCTCCGCGCGATCAACGCCGCGATGGACGTCAAGCTCTCCGAGCTCACGGAGGCCAACGTCGCGCTCTACGAGTCCGCAAAGCTCAAGGGCGACTTCGTCGCCAGCGTGAGCCACGAACTCCGCACGCCCCTGAACTCCGTCATCGGGTTCGCAGAACTGCTCCTGGAGATCGCTCGGCGCGAGACCGCGGCGTCCAGCGCGGGCGAGCCCATCGACCCCGACCCCGAGACCTTCCGCAAGCGCGAGCGTTACCTCGTCAACATCGTCACCGCCGGGCGCACGCTGCTCGAGATGATCGAGTCGCTGCTGGAGATGGCGAAGATCGAAGCGGGCCGCGTCGAAGTCCACCCGGAGCCCATGGTCGTCCGCGACGTGTGCGAGGGGCTCGTCGGGCTCATTTACCCGCTCGCGCACCGCAAGGGCATCGAGGTGCGCTCCGAGGTCGAGCCCACGCTGCCCGTGATCGAGACGGACATCAAGAAGTTCCAGCAAGTGATCTTCAACCTGCTGTCCAACGCCGTGAAGTTCACGGCCCGCGACGGCGCGAAGGGCTCGATCGTCCTCCGCGCCGAGCGCCTGCCCGAGTCCCGCGATGGTCTGAGCGAGAAGATCCGCGTTTCCGTCATCGACGACGGGCCCGGCATCGCCGCCGAGGAACAGGAACGCATCTTCGGCAAGTTCCAGCAGCTCGACGAGGGGCACACGAAGCAGCACGCGGGCACCGGGCTCGGGCTCGCGATCGTCTCCGAGCTCACCGCCGTCCTCCAGGGCGAGGTGCAACTCGTCTCAGAGATCGGGCGCGGCTCGATGTTCTCCGTCATCCTCCCGGCCGTGTTCGACATGGACCGGTTCCGGCGCGAGAACGCCCAGCGCCGGGAGCAGACCGACGCCGAGCCCGACGCCGCCAAGTCCCACGAGCAAGTCGCCAGCGGTGCGGACTGACGCTCACGCGCCCACCGCGTTCTCATGATGCCGGATCGCGACCGCCCGGCGCGCCCGCTCGTCGAGGTCCACACCGACCACATCGATCCGGACCGGGCGGCCCGCGAACCCAGGGCGTTTGACGAGCGCCGACGCGAGCTGTGCGAGCTTCCGCTGCTTGTGCCACGTGACGCTGGACTCGGGCCGAGGCGCGTCCGCCCGGATGACACGAGCCTTCACCTCAACGATCACCACGGTCGCCCGGTCCGGCGCGAGGCAGAGCAGATCGATCTCACCGACACCAAGGTCGAGGTTGCGCGCCAGCACGCGGTAGCCGGCGCGTTTGAGGTGCTTCGCCGCCGCGCGCTCGCCAACAACGCCGGCCGCCTGGTGCGGCGCGAGCCGGAGTCGGAGGCGGCCGAACATCCTCAGCCTTGATCCGGCGCGTACCGCTCAACCGCGATCTCGACAAGTCGCTGATGGATCTCGTTGATGTTGCCCACCCGTGCCCGCTCGATCAGCCGGTTGATGTACTTGTCCAGTTCCTCTTGGCGCCGTTCGTAGGTGAGCTCCTGCTCGATCTTCAGCTGCGCGTCGTACCACGGGACCGACTCCTGCTCGATCGACTCGAGCTGCAGCCACCCGACCAGCGGGCCGAACTCGATGGGGCCCGCGATCTGACCGGGCGTCATCCCGCGGGCGGCCTCATTCAGCGGCTCGGCACCGAAGAACTCCGTCTCGCCAAACTCGCCCTCGATGAGCACCTCCTGCAGCCCGCCCTCCTCGCGCCGGAACGAGTTGAGCTCGCTCTCAGCGATCTCCGAGAACGCCGTGCCCGACGAGAGCTCACGCTTGATCGCTGCGATCGACTCCGCGTCGTCCGCGAACGCGCGCACCAGCCGGAACTTCGCGGTCGGCGGTGGGTTGTACAGCAGGTAATCCCGCTCGTACCGCTGCTCGATGTCCCGCCGCGAGATGTGCACGCGGCGCGCGATCTCCTTGCCCAGGTTCAGCCGCACGAGCGTGAGGCTCTCCTCGTCACGCATCCGCTCTTCGAGCGTCTTGCCCTCGCTCTCGAGCAGCCGCCGCTCCGCGAGCCGCTCGGACCCGAGGTTCTCCGAGATCAGGTCCTGCCGGACGTTCTCAAGGAAAGCACGCAGGCCCTGACGCTGCTCCGGGTTCAGATCCGCGAGTGCCTCAGCACGCAGCAGCTCGTCCGTGATCATCAGATCAAGGGCTCTGCGAATCTCACGGCTCACCAGCACCATCCACTGGCGCGGCGGCATGCGCTCGACCTCAGCCAAGAACCGAGCCTCCAACGGCCGCAGAAACTCGCCCGCGTAGATCGGCCGCCCGTTGATGTCGCCAACCTTGGCGTCCACCAACTGCGGGGCGCTCACGGGAGCCGCGGGGACGTACCCGGGGATCCCCGGGTCCGAGCGGAGGGTGTAGGTGCTGGGCGATGTCCGCGGTGCTGCCGCGAGCACGGGGCCCGCGCTCGGGCCAGACTCGACGAGGGTCTCATCGGGCTCGGGCCGCGGGATGCTCGGGGCGTCCGCGCCGCCGGCGAACGAGCCGATCTCCACGTCCGAACGCCCGGGCTCGCCGGTGAGTTCCCTCGAAATCGTGTCGCACCCGCCGAGCAGCCCCGCGGCGGCCACGATCGCCATCACCGGGGGAGCGCGGAGGACCGACCACCGATCAGCCTGCGTCTGAGCCTTCATAAACGTGAACCCGCATGCGCGGGCCTCCGGATGCCGGAGCCCGCTAGGATCGGGCTGACTCAATCCCCCCGAACGGAGGCGGTGCCCGAATGGCCGAGGATGCTCCCAAGATTATCGTCGATGATGACTGGAAGTCTCAAGCACAGGCCGAGAAGGCCAAACTCGCCGAGGAGGACGCCAAGTCCAAGGCCCAGGGCCCCGATTCCGGGCCCGGCGGCCTCCCCGACAAGCTCACCTTCGACGACCTCATCAAGATGCTCGCCACCCAGGCCCTGATGTACCTCGGGGCCTTCCCGGACCCCCAGACCGGCAAGGCCATGATCGCCCTGGACATGGCCAAGCTCCACATCGACATGCTCGGGCTCATCCAGGACAAGACCAAGGGCAACCTCTCCGACGACGAAAAGTCCATGCTCGACGGCACCACCCACGAGCTCCGACTGCAGTTCACCGAGATCGTCAAGGCACTCGAGAAAGCGCAGGCCGAGGGCAAGCTCGACCCGCAGACCGGCGCGGTGGACCTCGGCGGCGGGCCACCTCCGACGCCCTGACCGCACGCAACGGCGGTGGTAGACTGAGCTTTCGGCTCCCCGTTCCGCGGGAGCGCAGGGACGAATCCGAGAGCGAGCACCCGTGAGCGACCAAGCTGACCGTGACAACCCCGGCTTCTTCGACAAGCACCACTTCCTGCTCCGCCGACTCCACTCGCTGACGGGCATCGTCCCCATCGGCGTCTTCCTCATCGCGCACCTCACCACCAACAGCTCCCTCGCATGGGGACGTTTCGCGCTCCGCGGTGAGGGCGAGGGCCTCGGCATCGCCGACGGCGGCGTCAAGTACTTCCACGAAGAAGTCACATGGATCAACGAGCAGGTCCCGCACCTCCTGCTCATCGAGATCACCCTCTGGCTCTCGATCGCGTTCCACGCCCTGCTCGGCGTTTACTACGCCACCACCGGCAAGGGCAACACCGCCCGCTATCCGCACATGGACAACTGGCGCTACACGCTCCAACGCTGGAGCGGGTACTTGGGCATCGCGTTCATCTTCTACCACGTCGCCACCCTCCGCTGGCAGTGGACGTGGCTGGTCCCGGGCGGCGCAGAGTGGTCGCATCAGTTCAGCGCCTCAACGCTCGCCGCCGCGCTGCAGGGCTCGACCGAGGGCTTCACCGCGATGGGCGTTGTCGTCAGCGTCTTCTACTTCCTCGGCGTCAGCATGCTCGTCTTCCACTTCGCCAACGGCCTCTGGACCGCGGCGATCACGTGGGGCATCACGATCTCCGTCCCCGCGCAGAAGCGGTGGGGCGTCATCTGCTTCCTGCTCGGCGTCGGGCTCATGGGGGCCGCGTGGAGCGCCCTCGGGGCCGCGCTGGTCCTCGACCACGATCAGGCCCGGGCGATCGAAGCCACAAACCACGGCATCGAGGTCGATCTCCACGAAGACCCCGATTACGGCGGATGATGCATCGCACGACCGATCTCTTTCGAACACGAGGCAGGCATGAGTGAACAACGCGTGACGGTCGTGGGTGGGGGGCTCGCCGGGCTTGCGGCGGCGGTCCGCATCGCCGAAGCTGGGCTCGCCGTCGATCTCTTCAGCATGGTCCCCGTCAAGCGATCCCACAGCGTGTGCGCCCAGGGCGGCATCAACGCCTGCAACGAAGTCGCCCGTCAGCAGGGCTACTCCGAGTGGCAGCACATGGATGAGACGCTGTACGGCGGCGACTTCCTGAACCATCAGCCGCCCGTGTATGAGATGACGCACTGGGCACCGCGCATCATCGACCTGATGGACCGCATGGGCGTGCCGTTCAACCGCACACCTGAAGGCCAGCGCGACCTGCGATTGTTCGGCGGCAGCTTGTACAAGCGTACGCATTTCTCCGGTGCGACCACCGGCCAGCAGTTGATCTACGCCCTCGACGAGCAGACCCGTCGCTGGGAAGACGCGGGCAAGGTGACCAAGTACGAGTTCTGGGAATTCCTCTGGCCCATCATCGACGACAACGGCGAGTGCAAGGGCATCGTTGCGCAGGACATGCGGACGATGCAGATTCGCGCCTTCCGCGGCGACGCCGTGGGGATGGCGACGGGCGGCAACGGCCTGATCTTCGGCAAGTCGACCATGAGCGTCATCTGCACCGGTGGTGCCGCCAGCCGCTGCTATCAGGCAGGCACGCCGCTGGGTAATCCTGAGTTCATTCAGGTGCACCCCACCGCCATCCCCGGCGAGGACAAGTGCCGTCTGATGTCAGAGTCGGCCCGCGGTGAA
>JAUHXM010000094.1 GCA_030426605.1 Phycisphaerae bacterium
CCGTGCCCGACACCACCAGCGCCAGCTCGCACCACCGGATCACGGCGTCCGTCCTCCCGTGCACAATCGCGAGCGACGCGGGCCACGACTTGCCCGCCGCCGTCGCGTGCCGGCGGAGCTCGTCCACGTCCGCCTCCTTCGCCGCGGCGACCACCCCCGTCATCCCCCGGTGCTCCGCTTCGAGCAGGCGGTACACGTCCACCAGGGTCGCGAAGTTCTTGGACAACTCGCCCGGCCTCGAGCCCGGCATGATCGCGACGCGGGGCCCCTCGCCCGAGGGCAGCCTGCCGGTCTCCGCGTCCAACGCCGCCGTGTCCACCGGCTTGTCGAACAGCGGGTGCCCGACGAACGTCGCCATCACGTTCCGTTCGCGGAACCACGGCTCCTCGAACGGCAGCAGGCACAGCACGTGGTCCGTCAGCTTGCGGAGCTTGTTCACCCGCCACTTGCCCCACGCCCAGACCTGCGGCGCCACGAGGTGCACCACCCGCGCCCCGCGCTCCTTCGCGAGCTTGCACACCGGGAAGTTCGCGGCGGGGGAATCGACCGGGATGTGCAACACCGGGCGGTGCTTGGCCATCCACTCGGCGATCCGCCGGTTGATCTTCCGGTGCTCGGCGATCTTCTTGAGACCGGGCAAGCCCATCACGGCGTCGTCGCCCGTGCGCTCGACGATCTCCGCCCCCGCCGCCTCGATCTTGGGCCCGCCCCAGGCGTAGACCTTGAGTTGCGGGTGGCGCGCGAGCAACTCCCGCACCACCGCCGCGGCATGGTCGTCGCCCGACGGCTCGAACCCGGTGAACAGGATGGGTCGGTCAACGCCCACGTGGAGGGATGCTAGCCCGCGACCGGTGCGTCTTAGAACCCCGCCGAGTCGAGCCACGCGCTGGGCTGAGCTCGCAGCGCCGACGCGATCGAGATGAGCGACTCCAGGCTCGGCAGGTGCGCCCCGCGCTCGACCGCCGACAGCTGGCTCACGCTCATCCCAGACGACTCGCCGAGCTCCTTGAGGGTCCACCCGCGCTCGGTGCGGGCGAGGCGGATCTGCCGCCCGAGCTCGACGCGGAGACGGTCCTGCGGGCGCTGCCCGAGCCCGAACGCCGCCGCCGCCTGCGCCAGCGCGCCGAGGAGCTCGTCCGCCCCGAAGGGCTTGGCGATGTAGTCGAACGCCTGCTGCTTGAACGTCTGCCGCATCGAGTCCAGCGACGGGTACCCCGTCACCACGATCACGCACAGGCGCGGCCAACGCTCGCGCAGGTCCGCGAGCACCGCCTCGCCGTCGTCGCCGCCCATCTTCATGTCCAGCAGCACCACCTCGGGCAGCGCGTTCTGGCACGTTCGGATCAGCTCGTCACGCGACGCGACCGCCCGGGCGTCGTGCCCGGCATCCGTCAGCAGCGACGTCACAAACTCGCGGAAGTCCGCGTCGTCGTCCAGCGCCACGATGCTCAACGGCGGCGCGGGCGGCACGGGCGTCGGACCCTCGTTCGATTCAGCCATCCCCGGCTCCCTCCGTCGCGGGCACCGCCGCGGGTTCCGACGCCGCCGGTTCCATCGGCAGCATCACCTCGAACTCTGCACCACCCCGGTCCTCCCGGTTGCGTGCGATGATCGTCCCCCCGTGCTCGCGGACGATCCCCTCCGACACCGCCAGCCCCAGCCCCGTCCCCCGCGCGTCCAGCCGCGTCGAGGCGAACGGCTCGAACAGCCGGCTGAGCATCTCGGGGTCGATCCCCGGGCCCGTGTCACGCACGACCAGGACCGCCCACCGAGACCCGTCCCGATCGACGAACCGCCCGGAGACCCGCACCGACCCCCCCGGGTCGGCGCCGCCGCGCATCGCGTCGGCCGCGTTCCGCACGAGGTTCACGAACACCTGCACCAGCCGGTCCGCGTCGCACGCAACGACCAGCTCCTCGGGCACGTCGTTGACGAGCTCGATCCCCGATGCCCCGGTCTCGCGGTCGAGCCTGACGAGCTGGAGCGCATCGTCCACGATCGCGCGCACGCCCGCGGGCTCACGCCCCGGCTCGCGCACGCGAGCAAAGTCGAGCAGCCCGTCGCTCAAGCGTTCGAGCCGCCCGATCACGCGCACCAACAACCGTGACTCAGCGTCCGAGAGCCCCCGCGACGGGTCCGCGTCGAGCTTCTCGATGATCCCCTTCGCCACCGCGAGCGGGGTGTTCAGCTCGTGCGCGATCCCGGCGGACATCATCCCCATGCTCGCCAGCCGGTCCGCGCCCTCCAGGTTTTTGCGGGCCGTCTCGAGCAGGTGATTCTTCCGCTTGAGGTCCCCCGCCACCATCTCCAGCCGCTCCAGGGCGTCGGTCAGACGCTGCTCCTGCGTGCGGATGCGGACGATCGACTCGTTGCGCGAGCGCATGATCTCGCCGAGCTCGTCGGCGGGGATCGCGGGCTCGGGGATGAGCTCGTGGGCGCGGTCGCCCTCACGCACCGCCGCGTCCGCGCGCATGAGCGCGCGGATCGGCGCGTAGACCTGCGTGGGCAGCACGAACATCTCCAGCGCCAACGCCACCAGCCCGTACACCGCGACGAGCGACAGCACCACGAGCAGGTACAGCCCCCAGACCGCCTTGCGCGCCTCGGGGATCGATACCTTCGCAACCCACAGCGAACCCGCGCTGCCCTGGGGCCCGATCCAGATCGCCGCGATCGCGCTGCCCACCTCGCTCGACACCGGGACCGCCACGCCCGGCGCTTCGCGCGCGCGATCCGCCAGCTCGGCCGGGAGGTCCAGCTGCGCCGGCGTGCCCGAACGCAGCTCGATCCGCCCCTCCTCGATCGACCGGATCACCGCGCCCTCGCCCGAGCGCGATTCGAGGTCCGCCCGCGCGAACTCGAGCACGTGCAGCGCCTGACTCATCTCGGCCCGGGCGACGACGTTCTTGATCGCCGGTCGCAGCGCGACGAGCAGGATCACCGTCAGCGCCAGCGAGAAGACCGTGTGCAGCAGGATCAGCTTCTTGCGGATCCGCATCGACGCCAGCAGCCCGCCGGTGCGGTCCACCTCCGCCCCGCGCGGGTCGGGCGGGCCCTGCTCGGGATGGTCGGGGACATGGGGCACGGGCGTCACTAGAGTCCGCGATGGCGAACGCCCAATCCTTCGAGCCAACCAGCCCCGATGCAAGCGGGCCGCCGAACACGCCCCCCAACGTGCTGGCGGACGCGCGCGACCGGGCGATCCGCCGGCTCGCCCGCCGGGCCCGTCAGTTCCCCGACCTCCGCATCGCCGGCGTGGACACCGAGGGGCTCGATCCCCGCGACGGCGCGCTCGCCCGCGCCATCGACGAGGGCGTCGTCCGCCGGTGGAACACCCTTACGCATGCCCTGCGTGCGCTCTCCGGGCACGACCCCGCGACGCTCGAACCCAAGATGCAAGCGGTCCTCCTCGCCGGCGCGTTCCAGCTGCTGTTCCTGGACCGCGTGCCCGACCACGCCGTGCTCGACGAATCGGTCGGGTGGGCGAAGGCGAATATCCGCCCCAAGGCGGGCGGGTTCGCCAACGCGATCCTCCGCAAGGTCGCCAACGCGCGCGCCGAACGGCGCGACGCGTGGACGAACGCGCCAGACGAGCTGCCGCTGGACGCGGGCGGCGCGATCGCCCTGACCGAAGTGCCGCTCCCGGCCGACGCGATCGAGCGCGCCGCCGTGGTCACGGGCGTGCCGTGCGAGCTGGTCGATCGCTGGGCGACCGCGCTCGGCTCGGAGGCGGCGCAGCGCATCGCCCACCACTCGATCGCGCGAGCACCGACGATCCTGCGCACAGCCCACGACCCCGCGTGGGCCGACACCGAGAGCACGCCGCCGCACGACGACCCGGGGCACCGGGTGTTCAGCGGATCGCAAGCGGAACTCAAAGCACTCCTCGGCGCGCACGCGCGCGTCTGGGCGCAGGATCCCGCGTCTGCCGGCGCGGTCGCGAGCGTCGCGGACCTCGCCCCCAAGCTCATCGCAGACATCTGCGCCGGGCGCGGCACGAAGACGCGCCAGCTCGCCGAGACCTTCCCGAACGCGCGGGTCGTCGCGTCCGACCCGGACGCGGAGCGCGCCAAGGACCTGCACGAGGCGTTTGCTGATCACCCGCGCGTCGAGGTCATGCGCCCCGATCGGGCGCGCGAGGCGTGCCTGTCCCGGGCGGACCTCGTCCTCCTGGATGTCCCCTGCTCGAACACGGGCGTGCTCGCACGCCGCCCGGAGGCCCGTCACCGCGCGGGCGGGCAGGCGGTTGCACGCCTCGTCGAGATTCAGCGTCAGATCATCGCCGACTCGATCCCACTCCTCTCGCCCGGCGGGATGATCCTCTACGCGACGTGCTCGCTCGAGCCCGCGGAGAACGAGGACCAGGCGGCCTGGGCCGAGCGGTGGCATGGGGTGGCGCGTGAGCGCGAACGCCGCCAGCTGCCCGCGGGCGGGCCCGGGGCACCCCCGAAAACGCACTCGGACGGCGGGTATTCCGTGCTCCTCCGTCCCGGCGCCCGCTGAGGGGTAGACTCACGACCCGCCGACCCAGGCGCGGAGGACGTGCACCGATGAACCTGCTCGAGATCCTGTCACCCGAGTGCGTGCGGGCGCCGCTTGAGTCCGTGGACAAGCACGCGGCGATCGTGGAGCTCGTCGATCTGCTCGCGGGCGCGGGCAAGGTCCGCGAACCCGACGCCCTGAAGGACGCCGTCTGGACGCGCGAGCAGACCCGCACCACGGGCATCGGCAACGGGCTCGCGATCCCCCACGGCAAGTGCGACTCCCTCGACGGGCTCGCGCTCGCGATCGGCAAACCCGCGACCCCGATGGACTTCGAGGCGCTCGACGGGCAGCCCGTCAAGCTCATCGTGCTGCTGGCGTCGCCGCCGGACCGGACGAGCGATCACATCCAGGCGC
The DNA here is from genome assembly GCA_030426605.1 of Phycisphaerae bacterium. GTDB lineage: Bacteria > Planctomycetota > Phycisphaerae > Phycisphaerales > UBA1924 > BQJQ01. The sequence continues at coordinate 4,900 of JAUHXM010000094.1, forward strand.
TCGCGGGCATCTCGCGGCTCGTCTCGATGGAGGCGTTCCGCACCCAGCTCTACAGCGCCGAGTCGGGCGACGAGATCTACGAGCTGCTCAAGTCGCAGGGGAAGTGACGGGCGATTCGCGCCGCGCGGGCTTGGGCTCACTCACACGCGACCCCGGCAGATCCGCCAGCGCGGCGCCCAACGCTTCGAGTCTCCCGAGACACCGTTCCGATTGCGCCCGAAAGACGGCGTAGGGGAAGAGAGTCACCAGCGCGACGGTCAGCCCGAACGCCGTGGTGAACAGCGCCTCGGCGATCCCCGCCGCGACGGCGGTCGGGTCCGAGACCGTCCCCGCGCCGCCCAGCAGGTTGAAGCTCCGGATGATGCCCGTGACGGTGCCCAGGATGCCCAGCAGGGGTGCCGCGGCGATCGTCGTCGCGAGAAACGTTCCGAATCGCTCGATCGAAGGACGCTGGCGTTCGATCTCTTCGAGGGCCGCGGGCTCGGACGGGCGGCGTGATCGGTCGAGCACGGCCTCGACGAACCGGGCGTACACCGTGCCGTCTTGGCGCGCCAGGTCGAGCGCGGCGCCCGGGTCGCCCTCGTGCAGGCGGGCGGAGATCGCCCGGACCAGACTCCGCGATCGGCGCGAGTGCGTGCGGGCCCAGAAGGCGATCCGCTCGACGCTCAGGGTCACGCTGAGGACCGAGAGTACGATGAGCGGGTACATCACCCACCCGCCCGCGCTGACGATCTGCCGGGCTTGTTCGAGGAAATCCACGACGAGAGCGTAGCGGCGGGAGCGCCGCACCGCCGCGCGAACGCATGACGACCACCGCCGACGCCATCCAGACCATCGCCCGGCGCGTGGACGAGCACCTGCGCGCGTTCGTGGACGATGTCGGGGTGGGCGAGCTGGGCCTGCCCGCGAATCTCGCCGACGCCGTCCGGTACGCGCTGCTCGGCGGGGGCAAGCGGATCCGCCCCGTCCTCGCGTGGGGCGCGTGCGAGGCGGTCGGCGGGCCGGGCGAGGCGTCGTTGCCCGCGGGGGCGGCGGTCGAGCTCATCCACGCCTTCAGCCTCGCCCACGACGACCTGCCCGCACTCGACGACGACGACCTGCGCCGCGGCAAGCCCACGCTGCACCGGCACACCTCCGAGCCCATGGCGATCCTCGCGGGCGATCAGATGCTCACCCTTGCGTTCGGCGCGATCGGGCAGGCGGACCCGTCGATCCGCGCGGTGCTGGTCGAGGAACTCGTCGCGGCAACAACGGCGATGATCGTCGGGCAGACCATGGACATGGCGCTCGACACCCCGCCGGGCGATGCCGACCTGGCACGCCTCGAAGCGATCCACGCGCGCAAGACCGGGGGGCTCATCCGAGCCGCGTGCAGGATGGGTGCGATCGCGGGCGGTGCGAATGCCGCTCAGCTCAACGCCGTGACCGAGTACGCCGACGCGATCGGGTTGCAGTTCCAGGTCGTGGACGACGTGCTCGACGCGACCTCGACCACCGAGAAGCTGGGCAAGGCGGCGGGCAAGGACGCCGACGCGGGCAAGATCACGTACCCGGGTTTGCTCGGGATCGAGCGATCCCGGGAGCTCGCGCGGGAGCTCGCGGATCGTGCCCGGGCGGCGTTGTCTGGTTTCGGCCCCGAGGCGGAATTGCTGCGCGCGGTGAGCATCCAGCTCACGGCGCGGACGTCCTGACCCCCCCCGCTGGTATCGCACGAACCCCTCGACCCGCCCGGGCGTACGAGGGCGGACGCCAAGCCTCGGAAACCCATACACTTGGGCGATCCGAACCCTTCGTGGGATCCGGTCAGGAATCCCGCGCCCGAGAGTCCCAACGAGCACGCATGAGCATCCTCGAAACGATCAAATCGCCGGCGGACCTGCGAGCGCTGCCCGTCGAGCGCCTCGACGAGGTCGCGGTGGACATCCGCGAACGCATCATCGCGCAGGTCTCACGCACCGGCGGGCACCTGGCGCCAAACCTGGGCGTCGTCGAGCTGACCATCGCGCTGCACTACGTGTTCGACTTCGGGCACGACCGGCTTCTCTTCGACGTCGGGCACCAGTGCTACCCGCACAAGCTGCTCACCGGGCGGCTCGACCTGCTCGACAAACTCCGCACGCGCGAGGGCATGTCGGGGTTTCCCGAGCCGCTCGAATCGGAGTACGACCTCTTCCGCGTCGGGCACGCGGGCACGGGCATCTCGACCGCCGTCGGCATGGCGCGCGGCGACGCGATCACCGGCCAGGGCTTCAACCCCAAGACCAACCCGGATGGACGCCGCGTCGTCACCCTCGTCGGCGACGCGTCGATCGTCAACGGCGTCGCGATGGAGGGGCTCAACAACGCGGGCACCCTGAAGCGCCAGATGCTCGTCATCCTCAACGACAACGGGATGAGCATCTCCAAGCCACAGGGCGCGGTCAGCCAGTACTTCGACCGCGTCCGCGTGAGCCACACCTACGCCGACTTCAAGAAGGGCGCCAAGGAGATGCTCGAGCGTGTGCCCGGCGGCGGGGTGCTCAAGGAGGCCTACCACCGCGCGGGCGAGATGACCAAGGCGCTCATCAGCGAGGACTCGTGGTTCTCCAAGTTCGGCCTGGTCTGCGCGGGCCCGATCGACGGGCACCACATCCCGACCTTGATCGAGTTCCTCGCCGAGGCGCGGGACATGGACCGCCCGATGGTCCTCCACGTCAAGACGGTGAAGGGCAAGGGGCTCGACGTCGCGGAAGCCGACGCGACTCGGTTCCACTCGCCCAAGGCGTTCACGGTCGAGCAGGACGAGATGCTCGGGTGCCGCATCGAGATGCCGTCGGGCGGGCGCTCGTTCACGTCCGCGTTCGGCGACGCGCTCGTCGAGCTGATGGAGCGGGACGAGAAGGTCGTCGCCGCGACCGCCGCGATGCCCGACGGCACCGGCACGACCGACGCGCTCACCAGGTTCCCCGACCGCGCGTTCGACACGGGCATCTGCGAATCACACGCGCTGGACATGATGGCCGGCATGGCCAAGTGCGGGCTCAAGCCCTTCTTCGCGGTCTACTCCACGTTCCTGCAGCGGGCGTTCGATCAGGCGTTCCAGGAGGTCGCGCTGCAGGGGCTGCCGGTGCGGCTGTGCCTGGACCGCGCCGGGCTCGTCGGCGGCGACGGCGCCGTGCACCACGGGTTCTGCGACGTCGGCATCCTCCGGACGCTGCCCGAAGCGGTCCTGACCGCGGCGATCGATGAGCCGAGCCTGAAGGCCGCCCTCGACTTCATGCACGGATGGGACGCGGGCCTGAGCATGGTGCGCTACCCGCGCGACTCCGTGTCGGACCGATTCGCCGACGCCTGCCCGCCCTTCGAGCTGGGCAAGGCGCGGCTGCTCACGCCCGAGTTCGCGCTGGAAGATTCCGGCTTGGAAGGCGGGGGCACCCCGGACGTCGCGGTGCTCGCCTTCGGGACGCCCGCGATCGCCGCGATGGCCGCCTCGGATGAGCTCGCGGGTGAGTACAACGTGAGCGTCTACGACGCCCGGTTCGCCAAGCCCATCGACGAGGCGCTCGTCCGCGACCTGTTGACGCGGGGCATCCCGGTGCTCACCCTCGAGGACCACTCGGTCGTCGGCGGGTTCGGGTCCGCGGTGCTCGAAGCCGCCAACGCGATGGGGCTCGACGCCTCACGCGTCCGCGTGCACGGCATCCCGGACGGGTGGATCCTGCAGGACTCCCGCACGAGCCAGCTCGCCGAGGTCGGGTTGGACGCTGCGGGCATCGCCCGCGAGATCCGAGTGCTGGCGGACGCCGACCCCGCGGCGCCGCGTCCCACACCCGAGCCCAAGCCGGCCGCCCAGCCGGCGTCGGGTCGCGCGTGATGTCCCCCTAGGGTTGACCCCATGGGCCGATCCGTCCTGCTCATCGTGAACCGACGCAAGCCCGACGCGGACGCCGCGCTGGCCAAGGTGCGTGCCCTCGTCGAGCAGCGCGGCACAGTCGTGGGCGTCGTCGAGACCGACGGTGACCAGCACCCGGGGCCCATCGACGCGACCGGGGTGGACCTCGCCGTCGTCCTGGGCGGCGACGGGACGCTCCTGAGTGCCGCCAGACGCCTCTCGGACGCCGATGTCCCGATCCTGGGCGTGAACATCGGGCGCGTCGGGTTCATGACGGGCTACGAGATCGAATCGATCGCCGATCGCTGCGACGACGTGTTCGGCTCGGGCGACCTCCACACCCGCGCGGTGCGGTCGGTGCTCGCCGAAGTGATCGACGGGTCATCGAAGTCGGTCCGGCGCGTCGAGCACGCGTTGAACGAGCACGTCGTGACAGCGGGCCCGCCGTACCGCATGATCACCCTGGGCCTGTCGATCGATGGCGCGCCGGGGCCGAACGTCTCGGGCGACGGGCTGATCCTCTCCACGCCCACGGGATCGACGGCGTACAACGTCTCCGCGGGCGGGCCCATCGTCGCGCCGGGCGTGGACGCGTTCGTCCTCACCCCCATCGCGGCCCACTCGCTGAGCTTCCGCCCGATCGTCGTGCCGGCCACGTCCGCGATCGAGCTGACGGTGACGTCCGTCAACTCGTACGAGGGCACGGGGACGACGCTCGTCACCGATGGGCAGGTGCACGAGCGCCTCGCCGAGGGCGACACGGTCCGCTTCAGCGCCGGGCCGACGACGCGGTTCGTCTACGACGACGACGCCGGGTATTGGGCGACGCTGCAGCAGAAGATGGGGTGGGCGGTCCCGCCCGTTCGTCGCGGGCGCCCGCGGAACGAGCCGTAGCGCACGCGGCGTTCAGCCGTGCGAGCCCGCGGCGTGGCTTGAGTCGCCGAACGCGCCGGGCATGAGCAGCTGGTCGGGGTCCACGAGGGCGACGACGGTGTCGCCGGCGTCGGGCGCGATGCCCCGGCTGACGGTACCGATCGCGACTTCCGAGCCCGAGATGACGAGCAGCGGGATCGCCGCGGGCCCGTAGAGGCGCCGGAAGTCCTCGTACGTGAACTCCTCCGAGACGTTGGTCGCTTTGATGACCCACCCGCGCGCGACGTGCTCTTCGAGGGTCTTGAAGTCGGCCCGCGCGTCGAACGCGCGCCGCCCGATGGTGGCCGCCTCCGATTCGCGGTGCTTGCCTGTCGCGGCGGCTCCGGTCTTGGACGTGCCTGTCTTCGTGGCGCTCGTCGAGGACGGCCCGACCACGGTGTTCCCCAGCGTCGTCTTCGCTCCGGTCGTGCTCTTGCTGGTCACAGACGACGCGGACCCCGGGCCAACGACGGCCCCGGTCTTCTTGCCGCCCTTGCCCGGCGGTGTGGGCAGGCGGTAGAGCGCGGACTTGTCGATCACCTCGCCGAAGCGTTGCAGGGCGAGCGTGTTGACCTCGTCGTTGGGCGTCGCGGCGAACGCGCGCCCGATGCCGCGCAGGTCCAGCTCGTCGAGGACCCACTCGTCGAGCACGTTCGCGTTCACTGCGTCGATGCCGTCCATCCGCGCCGCCCGGATATTCGCCCGGTTCGTATCGATGAGCAGGACGCGGATGCCGCGCTTGTGCAGCACGCCCGCGACGGTGCGCACCCACGAGGGCGCACCGACGAAGACGATGCCCTGCGGGTCCTGGTCCGAAACGCCCAACGCACGCGCGATCGGGGACGCCGCCAACCCGTAGAGTCCGACCGTCCCGATGATCACCGCGAAGACGATGGGGACGAGGCGCTCCGCTTCGGGCATGGGTGTCGCGGCGTTCGCGAGCCCGATCGCGAAGATCGAAGAGCCCGCCGCCGCGACGATCCCGCGCGGCGCCAGCGCCGACAGGAACAGCCGCTCGTTGATCGTCAGCCCCGAGCCGATGGTCGAGATCCAGACCGCCGCGGGGCGCGCAACGATCACGAGGACCGCGAGGAACCCGATGACGGCGCCGAGCTCAAGGCTCATCAGGTCGCTCATCTTCACGCGCGCGGCGAGGACGACGAACAACGCCCCGATCAGCAGCACGCGCAGCGATTCCTTGAACTCAAGGATGTGCCGGATGTCCGCCCGCTTCTGGTTCGCGAGCACCATGCCCATCACCGTCGTCGCGAGCAGCCCGGCTTCTTTCTGGATCGCGTCGGCGAGCACGAACACCACGACCGCGAGCATCAGACTCACGGGGTTCTGCAGCGTGTCGGACACCCAGTACCGCGCCATCACGACGAGCATGAGCACCGCGCCGGCGATCCCGAGCCCGCCGCCCGCGAGCACCGTCTTCGTGATCGCCCACCCGATCGTGCTCGCGGGGTTCGCGTGGTCGCCCTGACCGGCGAGGATGACCTCGAAGACGAGCACCGCGAGGAGCACGCCGATCGGGTCGATGACGATCCCTTCCCACTTCAGCACCGGGCCCGTCGCGCCGGACGGGCGGATGTGCGCCAGCATCGGCCCGATGACCGTCGGGCCGGTGACGACGATGATCGCGCCGAGCATGATGGCCAGCGGCGGCTCGAGCGCGAAGATCATCCACCCCGCGAACGCGCCGATCACCCATGTCACCAGCGCGCCGAGCGTCACCAGGCTCACCACGATTCGCTTGACCGTCCGAACCTCTCGGAAGCGCAGCGTCAGCCCGCCCTCGTACAGGATCAGCCCGACGGAGATCCCGACGAGGGAGAACAGCAGGTCGGAGTCGATGAGCGACGCCGGGTCGAGCGCCCAGGGCGAACCCGGCAAGGCCGCCCGGGCGACGGGGCCCGCGAGGATGCCCCCGATGAGCAGCAGGAGGATGGACGGGATCTTGAGGCGCCACGCCAGCCATTGGCTGCCGACGCCGATCAGGGCGATCAGACCGATCGCGATGAGTGCGGGCGAGACGCCCGAGCCAGCTGCGAGCGTGATGGTGGAGTCCGATGCCGGGGTCACGAGGGGGGCGCTCACCTGGGCCGACCGTGGCCCGCAACGCCCAGCGTACCCAGACTCGGGCGCAGAGGGCCCGGTGTGGAATCGCGATTCCGAGGCGGTAGCCTCTGGAATCACGGGCCGACGAGAGGGAGTTCGCCGGCTGCGTGATCGACGGGAGGGAGACCGCCGATCAAATCCGCCTTCATTCCCGCAAGAACGAAAGAGGTTTCGCCAATCGTACCCGGCTTCCAGAGCGTGTCAAGCGAGAATTTGTCAATCGTGCGATGTTCACAGAAGGCTCACAGAGATTAGAGTTCTACCTTAACCGAAACCACTTTCCTGTGTTTGTGACATGGAATCGATGATTCAGCACATTTCAGCCGCTCTCGACCATGCCTCAGGCGTCGTCGTGGTGACCGGCGCTGGCGTGAGTG
>JAUHXM010000095.1 GCA_030426605.1 Phycisphaerae bacterium
CCCCTGGATCCCGGCGTCGACTATCGCTGGACGGGATTCGCATACGCCACGAACGACGTGAGCGGGTCGAGCTATGTCTCGTTTGAGTATGACGGCTGCCCGTGCGATCTCGACGGCAACGAGGCTCTCAACGTGGACGACATCGACGAGTTCGTCACGGCGTTCCTCGCGGGTGATCTCGTCGTGGACTTCGACGGCAACGGCACGATCAACGTGGATGACATCGACGCGTTTGTTGATTGCTTCACGGCTGGGTGCGCGTAGATCATCCGTGCTGTTGTTGTGGGTCGCGCCCGTGGGCGGGCTATGATCCCTGGAGGAGCACGCCATGCAACTCCAGTTCCTCGGTGCCAATCGCCAGGTGACGGGGTCGTGCCACCACCTGCGCGTCGGCGGCCGCTCGTTCCTGATCGACTGCGGCCTGTACCAGGAACGCCCGTACGTCGAGCGGAACTGGGCGCCCTTCCCCGTTCAGCCCAAGCGTGTGGACACGATGCTGCTCACGCACGCGCACCTGGACCATTGCGGGCTGATCCCGAAGCTGGTCGCGGAGGGGTTCCGCGGGGAGATCCTCGCGACGCCCGCGACGATCGATCTCGCGCGGATCGTGTGGGAAGATTCGGCGCGTATCCAGGTCGAGGATGCGGCGTACAAAGCCCGGCGTCATAAACGCGAGGGACGCCGCGGCCCGCACCCTGAGACCCCGCTCTACACGCCCGAAGATGTGCAGAAGGTGCAGCGGCTGATGCGCAACGTCGCCTACGACCGCGAGGTCGATCTCGGGGAGGGCGTTCGGGTCACGTACCGCGATGCCGGTCACATCCTCGGCTCCGCGATGCTCGAGATCCACGCCGAGGAGGGGGGCGAGCGACGCACGGTCGTCTTCTCGGGCGACGTAGGCCCGACCGACCGCATCCTCATGCGCGACCCGCATCGGTTCCAGAACGCCGACTACGTCGTGATGGAATCAACCTACGGCGATCGCGATCAGGCGACGGGGACCGACCTGCTCGGCGATCTGGCAAGCGTTGTCAACGATACGGTCGAACGCGGCGGCAACCTCGTGATTCCGACGTTCGCCATCGACCGCGCCCAAGAGCTGCTCTACCTCTTCAGCGAGCTGACCAACGAGGGCCGCATCCCGCGCATCACGATCTTTCTCGACAGCCCGATGGCCATCAGCGTGACGACCATCTACAAACGATTCAAGCACCTGCTCGACGAAGACACGCTCGCGATGTTCGAGGCGGGGCGGCACCCGTTCCAGTTTCCCGGGCTGCACTTCGTGCGATCGCCGGATGAGTCGAGGTCGATCAATTCGATCCGAGGGTCGTGCGTCATCCTCGCGGGCTCGGGCATGTGCACGGGCGGGCGCGTGAAGCACCACCTGCGCCAAAACATCGGGCGCCCCGAGTCCACCGTGCTGTTCACGGGGTATCAGGCGGACCACACGCTCGGGCGGTGCATCGCGCGGGGTGATCCCGAGGTTCGCATCCACGGGCGGACGCACACGGTGCGGGCGCGCGTGCAAGAAATCCAGGGGTTGTCGGCCCACGCCGGGCGGTCCGGGCTCGTTGGCTGGCTGGAGGGGTTCGAGTCCCCGCCGCGCCGGCTGTTTCTGACGCACGGCGAGGAGATGCCCGCCGAGAGCCTCGCATCGCACGTGCGCGACCGGCTCGGGTGGGACGTCGAGATCCCGGAGTACACCAGCACCGTCGATCTCTAACGCGTGCCGCTCTTGTGTGTCGGGGTCTGATCGGGTAGCGTTTCCGCGTGCCCGAGCCCGCTCCCAAGTCGCCCACGTTCACCGGGACGTACGAGCCCGTGCGGGTGCCGCCCCTGTACCGCGTCGCGTCGGTCGGCGTGCTCGTGATGGTGGTGCTGCAGGTGGCGCTCTACGTCGGCCTCGTCGCCGCGGCGGGGTGGGGCGTCGTCTGGTGGGCGCAGCACGGACTGTTCATGTTCGAGGGGATGAGCGAGGTCCGTGGGCGCGGGGCGGTGTGGCTCGGCCTGCTGCGGGCCGCGGGGTACGGCACGCCCCTGCTCGCGGGTGCGGTGCTGACGATCACGCTCGCGGCGCCCCTGATCCCGCGTCGGCGCGAGGAATACTCGCGCGTCTCCCTCGACAAGACCGACCACGCGCGGACGTACGCGTACGTGAACCAGCTCTGCGAGATCATGGGCGCGCCCAGGCCCGCGCGGATCGACGTGATGTGCCAGCCGAACGCGGGCGCGGCGCTCGAGGGCGGCATGTTCGGGATGCTCTTCGGGCGTCGGCCCGTGCTGCTCATCGGGCTCTCCCTCGCCGCGGGCATGCGCGCGAGCGAGCTCACCGGCATCATCGCCCACGAGCTCGGGCACTTCACCCAGGGCGCCGGCATGCGATCGACGCGGGTGATCGACCGGCTCAACGGGTGGTTCGCGCACGCCGTCTATCACCGCGGCTTCGGCGACGACCTCATCGAGGCGTTCTTCACGGACACCTGGTGGCCGCTGGAGATCATGGGGTTCCTGTGCCGGATCGTTGTCGGGCTCGTGCGGCTGATCCTGATGGGGTTCCTCTACGTCAGCGTCGCGATGAGCATGTTCCTCCTGCGTCGGATGGAGTTCGCGGCCGACGCGTGCGAGACGCGCATCGCCGGCTCGCGCAACGCCGTCTGGGCGACATCGCGTCTGCAGGAACTGGTCGCGGGCTACGACCGGGCTGTTGATTCGGCGCAAGAGCTCTACCACCAGCAACGGAAGCTGCCCGACGATCTGCCCCGGATGAGCGTGCGCCTCGCGCCGCGGGCGAAGCGGCGGCCCGACGGGTTCATCGCGGGGTTCAAAGACAAGACGAAGTGGTACCACACGCACCCGGCGACGACGGACCGGGTCGCCGCGATGCTCAGGGCGAACGAGCCGGGCATCCTCGGGTCCGACGGTCCGGCGCACCGGCTGTTCGACGGGTTCGACGACCTGTGCAAGATCGCGTCCGCCCACTTCTACCTGAGCGTGCTCGAGGACGACTACGACGACAAGGCGATCATCCCGCTGGACCGGGCGTTGAATGTCGGCAACGCCGAGGCGCCCACGCCGACGGGCCCGCGGGACATCTCCGAGGTCGAGCAGGACGACCCGGACGCGCCGATCCCGCTGGTGTGAATATCAGTCCCGCCAGACCGGCCCGAGGCACGTGCCCCGTTGATCGGCGTGGAGGCTCCCGGTAGGCTGGGGTGCCGCACCGGTTCTCGGGGCGATCTTCCAGACCGAGAGGGGACCATCCATGCATCAGTCACGCCTTCGCATCGCCGCGGCGATCGTGCCCGCGGTCGGCGTTCTGGGCGCGCCCGCGCTGGCGCAGCCGTACATCGAGATCAGGGTGCACGAGCACACCGATTACACCGCATCAACACACTTTCCGCAGCACCGCATCGGTCGGTATGTCTTCGACGTGGGCGTCGGCCCGACGGTTCATGGGTTCATCGCGGTCGATGGGGAATGGGGCTACGTTGAAAACTTCGATGCCAGCCCGTTCGCGCCGCTCCCGGAGATGACGCCCGGGGGCGCGGTTCTCAATACGACCTCACAAGCCGGCGGCGCTTTTTCGATGTCGGGAGACCCGGAAATCTACCTGAGCGTTCAGGGCCTCCCCGCCTTCTTCACGGGGATGGGCGCGCTGCCTGCTGATCCTGCGGCGTACGGCCCGGGGACCGCGATCTTCGGGGAAGAGGTGACGTGGACCGACGGCCCCTTCTCCAGTTTCAGCGGTGGCTCCCTGAGCTACTCGGTCGCGATCGTCGATGAGCCCGCCGCGCTCAGGTGCGTGGCGGACCTCGACGGCAACGGCGTGCTCAACGTCGATGACATCGACTTCTTTGTCAACTCTTTCCTGAACGGCTGCCCCTGAACCGCGCCGCGTGATCCGGGATCGGGCCGCCCCGGCCCGCGATAGGCCGGGGCGCTTTCACGCGCGGGGGACCGACGAAGCCGGATCAATTCGATTCTCGCACGCGCAGAATCTGGCAGGCCCAGGTCAGGCCCGCTCCGAACGCGAGGAGCATGATGTGTTGCCCGGCGCTGATGCAGCCCGTGGCGCGGGCGCGGTCGAGCGCGATCGGCACGCTCGCGGACGAGGTGTTGCCGGTCTCGGCGACATCGATCACGATCTTGGGCACGTCCACGCCGATCTGCTCGCCCACGGCCGAGAGGATGCGCTCGTTCGCCTGGTGGGGGATCACCCAGGCGATGTCCGCCGGGGTCAGCCCCGTCGCGTCCAGGGCGTCCTGCCCCGCCTGGACCATGTGACGCACTGCCTGGCGGAACACACGCCCCCCGTCGAGCCGCAGGAAGTGCTCCCGGGCCTCGACGGTCTCCTTGGAGGCGGGCGAGCGGCTGCCGCCCGAGGCGATGGTGATCAGGTCCGCCTCGGAGCCATCGCACCCGACGCCGGAGTAGCGCACCTGCAGCGGCCCCTCGCCCGACACGACGCAGGCGCCCGCGCCATCGCCGAACAGGATGCAGGTCCGCCGGTCCTCGTAGTCGGTGACCCGCGTCAGCGTTTCGGATCCGATCAGCAGCACGTGACGCGCCGCATCGGACATGACCAACGCGTTGGCGGTGTGCAGCCCGTACAAAAACCCGGAGCAGCCGGCGTTGAGATCCATCGCGCCGGCGCGACGGGCACCCAGCGCATCCTGCACGAGGCTCGCCGTGGCCGGCACGGGCGAGTCGGGCGTGGCGGTGGCGAGCACGATCATGTCGAGCTCGTTGGCGTCCAGGCCGGCGTCATCGAGCGCCCGGCGCGCGGCCACGATCGCCAGATCGCTCGTCGCCTGCGTCGCCGCCGCGCGGTGCCGCGTGCGGATGCCCGTCCGGCTTGTGATCCACGCGTCGTCGGTCTTCACCAGCGACTCGAGGTCATGGTTCGTGATGGTATCGGTCGGCAGGTAGTGCCCCAGCCCGCGGATGCACGCGGCACGCGCCGTGTCGCCGGGTCTGATTTGGCTGCCGCTGCGGACCATTCGAGTGCCTCCGTCCCGATCGCGGACGATGCACCCTGATGATATGCGGTCATCGCACCTCGGCTGCGAACACCCCCGGCGGCGGGCGGTGCGCACGGCGCTGCCGACCCCGTCGGCTTCCGTCAGAGATCACGAGCCGAGGTGCCCGTCACGCGATCCGCGGGTCCACCCAGCGGTAGAGCACGTCCACGGCGAGGTTGAACAGGATCAGCATCGTCGCGAAGATCAGCACGACGCCCATGATCAGGAACAGGTCCTTGTTCTGGACGCCGTCCACGAAGTGCTGGCCCATGCCGGGCACGGTGAAGACGCGCTCAACGATGAACGAGCCCGTCATCGCGAGCGCCGCGGCGGGCCCGAGGAAGCTGAGCACGGGCAGGAACGCGTTCTTGAGCGCGTGCTTCAGGATCACCCGCGACTCGCTGACGCCCTTGGCGCGGGCGGTGCGGATGTAGTCCGCCCCGAAGCTCTCCATCATGCTCATGCGGGTGAGCCGGGCGATGTAGGCCGCGAACGGGAGGGAGAGCGTGAACGCGGGCAGCACCGCGCCGCGCGCGCCCCACTCGGCGACCGGGAACAACCCCAGCAGCACGGAGAAGACGAGCAGCAGCACCGTGCCGATCACGAACGTGGGCAGCGAGATGCCCACGAGCGCCACGGTCAGCGTTGCCAGGTCTGCCAGCGAGTTGGGCTTGACGGCCCCGATGATGCCCGCGCCGAGCCCGATGACGAGCGCGATGACGATCGCCGCGGACCCGAGCGCGACGGACACGGGCAGCGACGTCGCGATGATCTCGTTGACGTTCCAGTCGTCGTACTCGAGCGAGGGCCCGAAGTCGAAGATGTACCGCGTGGGCGGCGCGGTGCCGGCGTCGGTCGCGGACTGGGCGGCCTGGGCGATGTCCCCCCCGAGCCAGTCCCGGGCGTACTTCACCCCGGTGACGGACTCGAGGTAGCTCCAGTAGAACCGCGGGTAGGAGTCCAGGTTGTACTGCCGCTGCATCTGCTCGATGACCTCGGGCGGCGGCTGGCGGCCCTCGGGGTTCTCAAGGGGGTTGCCCGGGATCGCCCACGCGAGGGTGAGGGTGATCGTGTAGATCACGAGCAGGATGACGGGCAGCTGCGCGAGCCGGCGGAGGATGATGCCGATCATGGGGTCATCCCCTCGCATCGAAATGACCAGGAGGGGCGGGCTTCCAGCCCACCCTTCGAGCGTCGCCTCGAGTCGCGGGGTGCCATGGGCAAACTTGATTGCCCGTGTGTCCGGCGCCCCGCTGCACGAACGACACGGGCAAGCGGGGCTTGCCCATGGCACCCGGCCCGCTTCGGGCGTTGCCCGAATGGGCGGCTGGATGCCCTCCGCTCCGGGGAGGCGTGACGCTCGTGGGTCATGGCACCCCCTCAGTCTCGCTGGCGCTCGACAGCTCCCCCGTCGGGACGGGGGAGCGTGGGTTTGTGTTGCGTGAGCCGTCGTGCATGGTGCGGGGTTGGTCGGGTCCCTTGCCGTCGCCCAGGACATCGACGAGGGACGCGTACTGCTTCATGCGCGGGTGGGCGCTGATACCGGTGATCTTCTGCGGGTCGAACATCATCACGTGCGCGTAGTGGAAGATCGGGATCATGGGGACGTCCTCCTCCATGATCAGGCGCTCAGCGTCCGCGAGGATGTTCAGGCGGCGCTGCGGGTCGGGCTCGCTCGCGGCGCGTTCGAGGAGGGCGTCGTAGGCAGGGTTGGAGTATCCCCGGTCGTTGTTGCCGTCGCCGGTGCGGGAAAGGTCGAGGAAGGTGGTGGGGTCGCCGTAGTCGCCGTACCACCCGGCGCGGGAGGTGATGAAGCGCTTCTTCTTCAGGTCGTCGCGGTAGACCTTGAGCTCTTTCTGGGAGAGGCTGACGGGCACGCCCAGGTGCTGCTGCCAGTTCTTCGCGATGGTCTGCGCGATGAGGTCGTGCCCGGAGTCCTTGTTGAAGACGAGCTCGACGGTGATCGGGAAGTCCGTGGCGGGGTTCGGGTAGCCCGCTTGGGCGAGCAGGGCCCGCGCGTCGGCCACGATCTTCTCGGCTTCGGCGGGCGTCTTGGCGTCGCCCACGTTGGGCAGGCCCGTGGGGTTCGGGTAGCCGCCGATCGATCCGGGCGGGATGAGCACGCCCGCGGTCTTCTCGCCCAGCCGGCGGACGTTGTCCACGATCGTCTTCTTGTCTACGACCATCGCGAACGCCCGGCGGACCCGGGCGTCGTGGAACGGGTTGTCGCGGCCGTCGGGCAGGCGCTCCTGGCAGTTGAAGTTCCAGAAGTACGTGCCGAACGCGCTGGGCGCGTGCACATTCTTACGCGGGTCGTCGGGGAGCAGCCGGTCGATCTCGAACGGGTCGAGCCCCTGCGCCTCGAGCTCGGCGACGCGGTCCGCGTGCTCGGCGCGGAACGCCAGCTTGTCGGCGATCATGTCGCCCCGGTAGCCCGCCGTCACGTCCGACACCCAGTCCACGGCGCCGGTCTGGTAGGCCAGCACCTCCGAGTTGGGGTCGGGGATCGACGGGATGCTGATCGAGTCGATCGCCAGCGACGCGCGATCCCAGTAGTGCTCGTTCGCTTCGAGGCGCACCTCGCGCTTGAAGCGCCAGTCCGCGAGCATGAACGCGCCGTTGGTGACCAGCACGCCCGGCTTGGTCCACCCCGGGCGGCGGAGCAGACGCCCGCTCGCGGCGTCGGGCTTCTCGTACTGCTCGACGAGCGGCGGGTAGACCGGCGCGAGCACCGTGAACGCGCAGAGGTCCAGGAAGTACGGCACCCGCTGGGCCAGCGTGATCTCCAGGGTGCGGTCGTCCAGCGCCTTCATGCCCACGGTCGCGTCGAAGCGGGCCACGGTCTCGGCCCAGAGGGCGTCGGCGGACTCCTGCGTGCGCTCCTCGGCGGGGCGCTCGGCGTAGGCCGCGATGTCCGCGGCGCGTTGGTCGTAGAACGCCTGCGCCCCCTCCACAAACATGAACATCGCGAAGTAGTCCGACGCGAGGTCGGGCAGCATGGCCCGCCGCCAGGAGTACCGGAAGTCGTCGGGCGTGACCCGCTCGCCGTTGGACCACTTCGCGTCGTCGCGGAAGGTGAACGTGTACGTCCGCCCGTCGTTCGAGACGGTCCACGACTCGGCGACCGCGGGCACGACGTCGAACGTGCTGCTCAGCACGTCGTGCTTGACGAGCCCCTCGTGCAGCAGGCGGCCCACGCGGAGGTCGGGCATCCAGCTCATGCGCTGGGGGTCCAGGGTGTTGATGTCCGACCCGTTGGCGAACGCGAAGTCCGCCGGCGGGCGCGGGCGGTCGGTCACCATCGCGATCGCGAGCAGCGCAACGAGCAGGATGAGCGGCGTCAAGACGCGGGCCATAGCGTGCCCTCATTCACTCGTCGCGCGAAAACCGATCGACGATCTCATTCTTATACCCGATCCACGACGCGTAGGCCCGCAGGAGCGGCCCGGGATCCTGACCCGGCGCGACCTCATCAACGCCTGGCGCTGTCGCCACGAAGCCGTGCGCGGAGAGCGCCTTGAGCTGCGTCCCCACGACTTCAAGCACGCGCTCGGGCGTGGTTTCGGCGGACGGGCTTCGGAGTTCGAAATGCCCGCCGCTCGGATCAAGAAACAACCTGTAGGGCATCGTCTGCGGGCCCGCGGGGTCGGCGATGACCCAGCCGTCCTCGTCGCGCTCGGCGGTGAAGTTCGGGTGGGCGTCGGCGAGACTCTTGGCCAACTGTTCGAGCTCGTTGCGATCCATCGGCGAGGGTGGCACGGCGTCGATCGCCTCGCCCGTGAACGGGTTCGTCGTTTTGACGGTTTGCCCGGATGGGTCGGGACGCGCCAGGAAGATGTCGTAGCTCATGCCTGGGCCCGTTCTTTCACTCGGATTGGGACCGATCTCAGGGCTGGATGAAGCGGTTCGTCTCGAACCCGTAGTCCCGCTCCAGATCCTGGAGAAAGCGGATCCCGTTGTTGCGGAAGTCGCGGCGTTCGGTGACGTTCTCCGCCCGCAGCGTCTGGGCGAAACTCGTCGGTCCGAAGCTCGCCCGGGTGTTGGTCGCCTGCGCGTGCTGCCGGCGGGCGTAGAAAATGACCGCCTCGGCGGCGCTCACCAGGCCGACCTGCTCGTCCGTCGCCGGCTGACGCGCGTCGTACGTGTAGACAACGCCCTTGAGCACGTCCGCCCCCATGCCGATCGCCGCCTTCGCAGACGCGACCGTCACCGGGTCGCTCGTCGAGATCGCGGTGCGGACGACGCCGCACACGCGGAGCGAGAAGCCCACGGCGGTCTCGTCGTTCGCCGCGTCACCGATCCGCGTGGACGCCGAGCTGCTCAGCACCTCGATCGCACGCGAGCGGGCGTTGTTCAAGAGCCCCGGGCGGATCTCCATGGCGCGCTCGAGCGCGCGGGCCGCGGCGTCCGCGACGCGGGGCTCCTCGTCGTTCGAGATGGCATCACCCAGCGCGTCGATCACCTCGGCGGTCGCGTTGGGCGAGATCGCGGCGGCGGCGGGGCCCACGGTGCCCAGCGTGTCGCCCAGGCGGCCCGCCGCGAACACACGCACGCCCGCGTCGTCCGAGGCGAGCAATTCGACCAGCCGGTCCGCGGCGTCGTCCGTCCCCAGCATCCCCGCGACGCGCATGCCCGTGAGCTGGTGCGTCGCGTCGTCCGAGTCGAGCAACGCTTCGACCGCCGGCCAGATCGCCTCGGCGTACGCGTTGCGGAACGAGACCGTCGCGTTCGTTTGGCTCAGCGGCGCGAGCAGCGCGGTCCGCGCCCGCCGGACGTCGCTGAACGAGTCCGCGCTCAGGCGCGGCGCGTGGGCGTTCACAAACGCGCTGATCGCGGACTGGTCCGACCCCGAGATGCTCGAGCTCGAGATGAGCCGCGGGTCGAGCGTCTCGACCTGGGCCACCGCGGCGTGCGAGACGGCCGCCAGCACCCCGGCGGCCAGCAGCCCGCGGGCCTGCGTCATCAGCGGGCGGCGACGCGTCGATCGATCAAGAAAGGATTGCAACCGTCTGCCTCCGGGTCGTCTGGTGCCCTGCGGGGGGTCGTGGGGGTCGTCGTGGGGTCGTTGGCGGGGGATTGTTGGCATCGCGGGGAGCAAATGCGCCCCGCCGCCCGCGTCGGGTGAGCGAAACCTAGCAGCAGCCGATCAGGGGGTCAAACCGGGCCCCACGCCGCCCGATCCACCGTTGCCTCCTCCCGCGTCCCGACGGGGGAGCGTGCGGGTGCCACGGCTTGTCTCGCAATCCGTGCCGATCGTTGTGACGCACGGGCTGCCCCTCGGGTCAACCCGTGGCACCCGGTTCGATACGCTTGGGCGTGCTCGTCAGATCCCTCCAACCCCCGCCCGCGCGCCTCGACGAGCTCATGGACGCCCGGACCATCGCGACGCTCGACCGGCTGGACGTCGTCTCCCGGCGCGTCTTCGCGGGCAAGATGCCCGGCGAACGCCGGAGCAAGTCCCGCGGGCAGTCCGTCGAGTTCGACGACTTCCGCCAGTACACGCCCGGCGATGACCCCCGCCACATCGACTGGCACGTCCTCGCGCGCCTCGACCGCCTGGTCGTCAAGCTCTTCCGGGCCGAAGAAGACCTGGGCGTGCGGGTCGTCCTCGACGCCTCCCCGAGCATGCTCGCGGGCGACCCGCCCAAGGCGCTCCTCGCGGCGCGCCTCGCCATCGCGATCGGGTACATCGGGCTCGTCAACCAGAACCGCGTGAGCGCCTTCGCGTTCGGCGCCGGGCCCGGGCTCCACGCGATGCGCCCGGTGCGGGGGCGACGCCAGCTGCAGCGCTTCAACGCGTTCGTCCTCGACGCCCTCAAACGCCAGCACGACGCGCCGACAGTCGGTTCGGGTGCCGTGGAGACGCCGTCCTCGGCTTCTCCACGATCGGGCGTTCAACGCGTGGAGAAGGCTCCGCCGTCTCCACGGCACCCGAGCGAACCCCTTGATCTCAACGCCGCCCTCAAGCGCGTC
The DNA here is from genome assembly GCA_030426605.1 of Phycisphaerae bacterium. Taxonomy (GTDB): domain Bacteria; phylum Planctomycetota; class Phycisphaerae; order Phycisphaerales; family UBA1924; genus BQJQ01. Next base: position 10,998 of record JAUHXM010000095.1, read on the forward strand.
GCCATGGACCGCGCCGGCGGGCCCGGGCTCGTCGTGGTGATCTCGGACTTCATGGACCGCGCGGGATATCGAGAAGGCCTCAACGCGCTGGCCGCCCGCGGCGAGTTCGACGTGGTGTGCGCCCAGATCCTCGCCCCCGGCGAGCTCGACCCCGCCCGCGACGCGGACGCGGGGTTGCTGGGCGACCTGCGCCTGATCGACGCCGAGAGCGGCGTGGGCGCGGAGGTGACGGTGACGAGCACCCTGCTCAAGCGCTACCGCGACCGCCTGGACGCGTTCGTGACGGGCCTGAGCGCCGCGTGCGCCGCGCGCGGGTTCACGCACCTGCTGACGCCGAGCGACGCGGACGTGGGGGAACTGGTGGGGACGGGGCTGCGGGAGCGCGGGGTGCTGGGGTGAAGGGTGCCAGGGTGATCGAGATCCTGGGTGCCATGGGCAATCTCCGCTTGCCCGTGATGCTGGAACACGGGCAAACAAGTTTGCCCATGGCACCCGGCGCGAGCGAGCGCTGGTGGTGCTGGGGTGAAGGGGCTCGGGGTGCCGTGGTCTGAGCGCAGCGAAGGCCACGACGCTGATGATGACGTCATGGCCTTCACCCTGCGGGTTCAGACCATGGCACCCGCCTGGGGTCAGGGGTGGCCATCGTGCCACTGACCACAGCGCAGGAACGATTGTTCAACAATCGCAGCCAGCGCACCGGCGAATTTTTGGTGGATGCTATTTTGCTGAAGGCGGTGGATGAAGCGGCCATTGAGGGCGCGATTATTGACGCTTCGGAAGTGCTGCGCCAAACACACGATATTAACTTTCGGGATGCAGATGATTTCCAGATTTTGACGCAGCAGGATTTTCTGGATGCGTTTGGCTCGGTGACCAGCGTGCTGACCGTCTTTTTAGGGGCGATTGCCTCGATTTCGCTGCTGGTGGGCGGCATTGGCATTATGAACATCATGCTGGTGAGCGTGACGGAGCGTACGCGGGAGATTGGCTTGCGCAAGGCGGTGGGGGCCAAACGTTTGGATAT
>JAUHXM010000005.1 GCA_030426605.1 Phycisphaerae bacterium
TCCACCATCGCCCGCAGCGGCGGTTCGGAGAAGAACGCGCGAAGGTGCGCGTGCATGCGCTTGGATTGCTCCAGCGACCCGCCCAGGATGCGGACCTCGATGCCGTCCTTGAAGACCAGATCGAGCAGCGTGGCGACGGCGGCGAGGAATGTCTTGCCCCCGCCCCGGTTCGCCCACACGACCAGATCGCGCGGCAGCTGCGTCTCCTCGAACGCGTGCCACAAATAATCGAACGGCGACGCGTGCCCCGCGATCAGCGGTCGTGTCGGCACGCTCACCCCGAGATATTCGCGCACGAGCGCGTGCAACGCGTCGCGCGTGCGCGGCCTCGCCAGCGCACGCGGCGTCCCCGACGGATCGATCTCCCCCACTCCAACCCCCCATCATCCAGGTTTGCAATCCGAGCCGCGATCCGAATCGCGCTTGATCCCCAACGCCAGCAGCAACGCGCGCGCCCGATCGCGGTCGATCGCCCGCAGCGCCCGGACGACCTCCCGGCGCTGCCCGGCGGTCAGGAAGAACGTCACGGCGCTGGGCAGCGTGTCCGGGTTGGGCGCGGGCATCGGCTTGGTCATGCCGCCCTCCCCGAGGCGTACGCGACGGCGGGCGTGCACGCGAGCGACGCCGCCGCGCGGACACGCGTGCCGCCGTCGAGCCCGCGCAGCCCGCGTGCGAGCTTGCGATCACGGGCCCACCGCTCCAGCTCGCGCCGGATCAGGGGGTCCTCCCAGAGGGCCTCCGCGTCCTCGGGCCCGAGGCCCCGCTCGGCGCAGGCGCCCCGCGCATCGAGCGCGTCGAGCCAGCGGGCATCGACGTGCCCCGTCGCGAGGGGGTAGGCGTGCATCCCGGCCCGCTCGAAGAACGGGCTGTACGCGCCCATCTGCGCGACGGCTTCCGTCGCGACGGTCGCGTGCTCGCGCAGGTAGGTCTCGACGAGTCGGCGGGCGATGCCGAGCCCGCGGCTCGCCGGCTCGACGATGACCCGCGAGATGCACCGGAGATCGCGGTTGAGGCGTTCGGCGCGCGATCGCTTGTCGCCGGTCGTGAACCGCCCCGGCCACGCCAGGTCGCGCCAGGCACCGTTCAGGGTGGGCATCGACGCGACGAGCACGCCCGCGCGTCGTTCGGACCCGTCGGGCAGGGTGCGGACGGCGCGCAGGACCCGTGCGCTTGTCGCCGGGCTCGCCCCCCGGTAGTGGTGCGGGGCGAGCGCGGCGTGGTCGTCCCGGCCGCCTTGCTCGATCCGGACGCGGACCGGTGACGGGGCGTGCGCGGGCTCGACGACCGCGCCCGCGTTCCCGACGCGCACGACCGCGTCGGCGCCGGCGAGCGTCGGGAGGTCCTCGTGCGCGCTGGCGGCGACGACGCGGACGCCGCTCACCCGCGCCCAGCGGGAGACGGTGCGCGCGACGCCCTGGGCCGTCGCCCGGTCGAGGACGGAGGCGAACTCGTCCCACACGAGCCAGCAGCCTGGGGTGGCCCGTCTCATGGCGATCGCGAGCGAGAGCCTCGCGCGTTCGCCGGCGCTCAGCTCGGCGGGCGTGCGCGGGAGCAGCACCGCGTCGCCCAGCCCCGCCCAGGCGAGGGCGGAGAGCCGCTCGCGGATCGAGCCGTCGAGGCGGTCGGCGACGGACCGCGCGGTGTCCCGCTCGAGCGACGCGACCGCGGGCGTGTCGGCGAGACGGGCCCCGCGCTCGGCGAGGCAGCGGCGCAGGCCGCGCAGCAGCGTTGATTTGCCCGAGCCGGAGGGCCCGGTGACGGCGATGAACGGGCTCAGCCCCACCCGATCGAGGACCGCCGAGGCGTCATCGATCGTCGTGTCCCGTCGCGTGTTTGGGCGCGTGGGCAGAACGCCGAACGGCGCGCACGCGGCGTGCAGGGCCGCCGACATGGGGGCGTCTGTTGGAACGAGGCGGACGCTCACGCCGACACCCGTGGTTCGTTCGCGGCGTTGTAGAGGGCCTCGATGGCTTCTTTGTGGCGTCGCACGGTGTGGTAGGAGACGCCGAGGCGTTGGGACGCCGCGCGCATGGAGAGGCCTTCGAGGATCGTGAGGTCCGCGACGCGGCGGCGGGTGGGGGTCCACCTGGTTCGGGCGCGCATCACGAACGCGACGCGGTCGCTCAGGGCCCGATCGACGGCGCGGCGGACGCGTCGGCGGACGGCGCGTGGGTCCTGGCGGGTGAGGTGCGCGATCTCGACGGCGGTGCGTCCGTCGCGGAAGACCGACTCGACGAGGGCCCGCTCGGGCGGGGGCAGCCAGCCGGCCCGGTCGAGCACCTGATCGACCCACGCGCCGCGTCGGCGACGGCGGAGGTCCGCGCCCTCGTCCGGGTCCCACGCGCGATCGAGCCCACTTGATCCACTCCTGCCCATCCGTCACCCCTTCCCGAGCATGGCATTCCACAATGGAATACAATCTCACCATTGTATTCTTGACTAGAAGACAATTGCAAGGTATATGTTTGGCATGGCATCGAATGAGCGCGCAACCGGGGATGATCGAGCCGCGGGCGAGCCCGCCGCGTTGGGCGAACTGATCCGGCGACGCCGACGGGCGCTCGGCTGGACGCTGGCGGAGGCCGCCGAGCGTGTCGGGTGCCACCGGTCGTACCTGTCGAACCTGGAGCGTGGGCAGCGCGAGAAGCCCAGCGAGGCGATGATCGTGCGGCTCGCGCGTGCGCTGGAGATGGATGAGAAGACGCTGCGGAGGGCGTCCGAATGGGCGCGGGCGCCTGAGTCGGTCCGGCGGGGCGTCTCGTCGCTGCACGAGGCCGCGCGGGCGACGTCCGCGTTGAGCGCGCTTCTCCGGCGTGACGGGCTGGACGAGGCGTATCGCTCGGGCGAGCTCGGGCGTGTGCTTGAGCGCTTGCGGGCCGGCGACACGGAGCGTGTGAGCGCGGCCCTGCCGCACGAGGTCCCCGTGATCAACTCCGTGACGGCGGGGTACCCGCACGATTTCGGGGATCTCGGGTACCCCGCGCGGGTCGCGGACGAGTATGTCCGCTGCCCGGATCTGCACGACCCGGACGCGTTCGCGGCGCGCGTGGTGGGCGACTCGATGGAGCCGACGTACGTCGAGGGGGATCTGGTCGTGTTCAGCCCGATCCGCGACGCGGAGTCGGGCTCGGATTGCTTTGTGCGGCTCGAGCCGGACCACGAGAGCACGTTCAAGCGGGTGTACTTTGAGACGGGGGAGGCGGGCGAGGAGCTGATCCGGATCCAGCCGATCAACAACCGGTACCCGCCGCGGGTCGTGCCGCGCGATCGGGTCGCGGGGCTGTATCGGGCTGTGAGCCTGATGCGGCGTGTGCCCTGAGTGAGCCGCCTGGTGTGAAGCTGGGCAGGGGGTGTGTGGCGAGGATCCGACGCCGGCCCGGTGCGTACCGGCCTGCCCGGGTGGGGGACGGGCCCGGACGCCGCCCCTACCATCGAGACCACCCGAGCTGGACCCGGATCGGGGCATCAACCGGAGGCAGGCGCGATGGCGAAGATGTTCTACACGGTCGAGGAAGCCGCGGCGAAGCTGGGCATGACTCCCGACGAGGTCCAGGGGCTCGGTGAGTCCGGGCAGTTGCAGGAGTTCCGCGACCGCGACCGGCTGATGTTCAAGCGTGACCAGGTCGATCTGCTGGCGGGTGACGGCGGCGACGACGATGAGATCGGCGATGAGATCAAGCTCGCCGACTCGGGCGAGCTCGAGCCCATGAGCCTGTCTTCGTCCGGGTCGGGGTCGGCGTTCAATGACTCGCGTGCCGGTTCCGGGTCGGGCGATACGGGCGTGAGCATCTTTGATCCCGACGAGTCGGACGCGGACGCGAACGCGGACACGCTGATCACTGGTTCGCCCGTCGGGATGCCCGACCTGAACGATGCGAGCGCGTCGGGCTCCGGGTTGGCGCAGCTGTCGCTTGAGGCGGACGACACGAGCCTCGGTTCTGATCTGCTGTCGGACCTCGGGGGCTCGGGCGCCGGTGCGAGCGGCACGGGCATGTCCGCCGGCTCGGCGGCGCCGGCGGGCGACGCCGGCGCGAGTGGGTTCGGCACGGGGCTGGGGATGGGCGACTCGAACGCGGGCTCGCTGTTCGAGGGCGGGTCGGCGGAGCCTGATTTCGGCGCGCCCGCCGCGGCGGGGGCGGCGATGGTCGGCGGGATCGCGGCAGAGCCGTACGACGGCGCGTGGTCGGGGATCGCGGCTGGCGCGGCGCTCGGGGCGGTGCTGTTGCTCGCGGCCACGCTCGGCGTGACGATCCTGGGGTTCGCGGGCGAGGGTGCCGCGGAGCTTCTGGGGGGCGTCGATTCGACGATGATCATGATCATCGCGGGCGGCGGGATGGCGGTCGTCGGGCTGTTCGCGGCGGTCGGCTGGTTCATGCTCCGCAAGGGCTGAAGCGCCTCAACGAAAAATCCGAGCGTGTCGTGTCACCCGTGGGGTGTCGTTGTCTCTTCTCCGGATCCGAGGAGAACGACCACGCACACGATGCGCACCACCAAGGCCTGCTTGTTGGCGGGGCGGCGTGGGTTTTTAGTGGGGCCTCGTGAGCCCGTCGGGTACCGTGCGCTCCTGACTTGAGAGGAGCCTCCGCCATGAGCACCACCACCCGATCGGTCGCCCGCGCTTGCCTCTTTGGCGGCACGCTGTTCGCCGCCGGTCTCTCGGCCGACGCCGCCCCCGAGTTCATCTACGGCCCGTACGCGCAGGGACGCGTCCTGACCGACCCGGACGGCACCGGGCTCGTCGAGCTCAAGCAGTACACGTTCGGCCCAGCGCCATTCCTGCCGGGGGTCCTGGACTCGTCCGGCACGACCGCCAGCTTCGGCGCGGGGCTGGGGGAGATGTGGTTCACGCACGATCGTCCGGGCGCGACGCTCAACTACTCCGCGGCGCTTTTTGATGCGTACTTCACCGTGTCCGAGCCGGGCACGCTCGAGATCGACTGGGACGCGGGCGGGTGGTTCGACATCGCCCTCATGCTCGACGACGGCAACGTTGTCTTCAGCCTGGACTTCTCGGGCGCCGGGTCCGAGGTCGTCGCCGTCGTGCCCGGGCATCAGTACCGCGTCTTTCTGGGCACGTACGGCTGGGACCCAGGGGGCAGCTCGTGGGGGCGTGTGCGGCTGGTGGGCGACTCGGGCCCCACGGGGTGCAACGCCGCGGACATCAACGGCGACGGCGTTCTCAACTTTGACGACATCGATGCTTTCGTCGATGGATTTCTTGGCGGATGCGAGTGAGGCACCCCGGGTTTCAACGCTCTTTCTTCCGGAAGGAGCACGCCATGACCACCCGTGCCAACACCGCCTGTCTGTTCGGAGGGGCCCTGCTCGCCGCGGGCATCGCAACAAGCGACGCGAACGCCGACGGCTTCGCGTTCGCGCTCACCTCGGGCGTGATCTCCGGCGACCGCGCCGTGGGCAACGACCTGAGTCTCCAGCCTTCTTCGAACACCATCCCGGGATTCGCGGTCGCCGCGTACGGCGTCGGCGACTTCTACGGCAGCACGCAGGCGACCACGCACGAGCTCTCGTTCGTGCACGAACGCGGCGCATCGGGCACGTTCGTCGAGTCTTACGTGGGGGTCGGTGCGTACGCGTACGTCCTGACGCAGAGCACGCTCAACATCGCGTGGGAGTTCGGCGCGTGGGACACCACGACCTGCGTGGTGCTCGACGCGACGAACAACGCCACCGTGTTCGACGCGGGGCTGGCCAGCTCGGGGGAGACCTCGGTGGTCCTTGAGCCAGGGGTGAAATACCTGCTGCTCGCCTCGACGCGCGGCGCGGCGGCGGGAGGGGATGCCTTCGGGCGGTTCACGTTCAACGAAACCTGCCCCGCGGACATCAACGGCGACGGCGTTCTGAACTTCGACGACATCGACGCTTTCGTCAACAGCTTCCTCGGTGGGTGCCCTTGATCGACGGGCTCGGTTCTGGTCCACTGGGCCCGGAGGGGACCGCCCATGACCGCACCACGCTCAGCGCACCGAACGTGCCTCTTCGGCGGGACGCTGCTCGCCGCGGGCATCGCGGCGAACTCCGCGCACGCCCAGTCGTTCGCGCACGAGTCGTCGGACTACGCCCTGTTCGCGTCGCCGATCTTCTTCGGGAACGACACCTCGGGCTCGCTCTTCGGGTTCGGGAGCATCGACCGGTCCATCGCGGACTGGGACGGACAAGCGGTCTCCACGACCGGCGAGATCTCGGTCTCGCAGAGTCTGGGGACGTCGGGCACGATCACGAGCTCGGGGGCCTATATGAAGACCGTGACGTACGGTCTCAACGGGTGTGCTGCGCAGCTCGTGTGGGACTTCGGGCCGTGGCCGAACGCGGTCCTGAGCGTCACCGACCTCGACACCGCGACCACCGTGTTTGTCGTTGACGAGGTCACGCCCACCGGGTCGCAGGTCATCCCGCTGACCGAGGGCGTGCGGTACGAGATCATCGCGTCCATCTCCGGCGCCGCACCCAGCGGCGAATCGTTCGCGGGCGCGTGGGTCTACCAACCGTGCCCGGCGGACCTGAACGCCGACGGCGTGCTCAACGTGGACGACATCGACGCCTTCGTCGCCGCGTTCCTCGGCGGGTGCTAGCCGCGGCTGGAGTGAAAGGCGAAGCCATGCGAAACGGACGACACATCCGCGCCCTGTTCGGGGGCGCTTTGTTCTGCGCGGGCATGACGCCCGGCGCGCAGGCCCAGAACTTCGGGCACATGCGCGCGCGAGCGGACATGCAGGCCGAACTCGTGATCGGCTACACGTTTGTGTACCACCAGGACATTGGGGGCGTGCTCGGGCTGGGGTCCGTAAGCTACGAAATGGCCGCGTGGGTGGGGGAGATCGTCGCCGACCCCGAGCGGATCGGGGTCGCGCAGTCGCTTCCCAGCACGAGCACCGCGTTCGCGTTCGCGGGCGTTTCGGTCGCTTCCAACGTGTATGCCTTGTCGGACATGACTGTCCGCGTCGAGTGGGACTTTGCCGGGTGGACCGGCGACGCCTATGTCCTGAATATCACCCAGGGGACGACCCCGTTCACGGACCATGTCTCGGGGCCCGTCGGTACCGAGACGTTCGATCTCGCCAAGGGCGACTACTGCGTGTTCGTGGGCGTCCTTCAGGGATCCGCCGGCGGAGACGACGGGTTTATCAACTTCACGATCCAAAACGAGCCCGACTGCCCGGCGGACCTCGACGGCAACGGCGTGCTGAACTTCGACGACATCGATCTGTTTGTGGCCGGTTTCCTCGAGGGGTGCTAGGTCGTGATTGACAGATCGAGTCCGTGCCACTGACCCGCCTTCGGGTTCGTGGCACGAAAAACCGACGGTCCCGATGCGTCGAACAGGTGCTAGCCCTTCTTCGGCGCCTTGACCGTCTTCGCCAGGAGCTTGAGCGCCGTGCGCAGCCCGGACCCGCCGGGCCCGGCGAACCGGTCGCTGAGCGTCGTCAGGATCGTGAGCACCTCCTCGACGTCGTCGAGGCGTTGGGTGAGCGCTTTGATCTCTTTGGCGTCGCCCTTGCCCGCCTCGGGGGTGAGCTCTCGGATCTCGCCGAGGCTCTCGAGGAGGGGCTCGATCTCGCGTTTCATGCGCTCGCGCGCGATCAGGCGGAACATCGCCCAGACGTCCTGCTCGGCCTGGAAGTAGTCCTTCCGGTCGCCGCGCTTCCGCACGCGGGTGACGACGCCCCAGTCCATGAGTGAGCGGAGGGTCATCGAGGCGTTGCCGCGCGAGATGCTGAGGCGCTCCATGATGTCGTCGGCGTTCATGGGCTCGCCCGTGACGAAGAGGAGCGCGTGGACCTCGGCCATGGTGCGCGAGATGCCCCACTCGCTGGCCATGCGTGACCAGGACTCGACGAACTGGTCGTGCGCCGCGGCGAGCTGGTCCGCCGCGCTCGCGGCCCGCTTCGTGCTTGGTTTCCTGGGGGGCACGGGCAACTGTACGCGCCGCGTCAGAGCAGTACGTCCGCGACGCCCGCGACGCCCAGGGCGATGCTGACCACACCGTTGAGGGTGAAGAACGCCATGGGGATGCCATCGCGCCCGCGCCGCGCGAGGACGATGTGCTCCATCACGAGCGCCCCGAGCACGATTGTGAACCCGACGCCGAAGATCCATCCGAACCGGGGCTCGACGAACCACGCGACGCCGAGCGCGACGAGCGCGAGGGCGTGGAAGCCGCGCGACACCCACGCGGCGCCGCGCCAGCCGAACCGGGCGGGCATGCTGTTGAGCCCGGCGTCGCGGTCGAAGTCGAGGTCCTGCAGGGCGTAGATGACGTCGAAGCCGGCGACCCAGAACAAGACCATCGCGGCGAGCCACCAGACCGATCTTCCAGCCTCAGCGTGCACGAGCGCTCCGGGGTTGACCGCAATCACGGCGGCGAGCGGGCTCGCGGCGAGGGCGCCACCCAGAAAGACATGGCACAGCCACGTGAACCGCTTGGTGAACGAGTACAGAGCGATCCACGCCAGGACCGGAAGGCTCAGCGCGAGCGGCCACCAGTTGCCATCAAGAACCCCGAACCCCGCCGCCGCCGCGCAGAACCCGATCGCGCTGCCCGCGAGCATGAGGGCCCCGTCTCGCCGAGACAGCGCTCCGCGGGCGAACGCCCGCCCGGCGGTCCTCGGGTTCCCCGCGTCGAACCGCGCGTCGGCGACGCGGTTGACGATCATCGCCCACGTGCGCGCGAACACCATGCACACGACGACGAGCGCGAGCATGACCGCCGCGTCGCGCGCGCCGATCTTGTTCTCACCCGGCAGGACCATCACCGCCGCGAGCAGCGCGAAGGGCAGGGCGAACACCGAGTGCGCCAGTTTGATGTCCGCGAGCGCAACGAAAAGCCGGCCCAGGGCGGGTGCCCGGGCCGGCTCGTTGGTCTGATCGGTGCTCGTCACCCCCGACGCTAGGCGGGGTGGGCGATCACGGGCACCCGGCGAGGAAGGCCGCGACGAAGGCGTCGATGTCGTCGATGTTGATCGAGCCGGACCCGTCCACGTCCGCCGCGAGGTCGCCCGCGAGGAACGCGGCGACGAAGGCGTCGATGTCGTCCACGTTCAGGATGCCGTCGCCAGTGAAGTCCGCCTCGTTGCACCCGGTCGCCGCGGCGATCGAGCCGACGTAGACGTTGTCCACGAGCCACGAGTCGCCCGCCTCGTTGCCCTGCGCCGTGATGCGGAGCTTGAGGAAGGCGTGGATGAGCGAGACGTCCATCTCCATCTGGATGAGCGAGAACGAGGCGTCGGGGTTGCCGTCGGAGACGAGCTCGCCCACGGTCTGCCAGACGCCGCCGGCGTCCTGCGCTTCGACGAGCAGCGACTCGCCCGCGTCGGCGCCCTCGTCCTTGGCGAGCACGGAGATGTACGCCGAGCCCGCCGAGAGGGTCAGCGCGTTGATCGCCTGGGTCTCGAGGGTCTCGGTGTTGCTCACGCGGGCGGCGTACAGGCCGGTGCCCGCGTCGTCCGTCGTGCGGCTGCCGTCGAACGTCTCCCACATGCGTGTCATCTCGACCGGGCCCTCGAAGGTGCGGCGGACGGGGGCGAGCAGCGCGCCCGGGTCGGTCACGCGGAAGTCGTCGAGGAACCAGCGGTCGTCCGCCTCGTCGCCGTCGCCCGTGAACCGGATGCGGAGGTCGTTTGAGACCGCCCCCGCCGGGATGCGCGCGCCCTGCCAGACGAACTCGCCGTGGTCCACGCCGTCGGAGACGATGTCGATGAGGGGCTGCCAGACCGAGCCGTCGAAGTACTCGACGCCCAGCGACTCGCCCGCCTCCACGCCCGCGTGCTGCACGGCGACGGCGAGCCCGAGGTCGGTGGACGCGGCGTCGGCGCCGAGCCGGATCGTTGAGACCGACTGGTCGTGGTCGATGTTCATCGCGTTGGACCCGCTGGGCTCGTTCGTGCCGTCGCCGTTGACGACGGCGCCGTTGATGTCGATCCAGAGCGTGCTGGCGAGTGCGCCCGACTCGAATTCCTCGAACACGGGCAGCGGGGTGTAGAAGTCGCCCGTCATCGCGGCGACGACGGCCGCCTCGGCGTTCAGGCGCCCCCAGCCGTTGAAGTCGTCGAACCCGGGTGTGCCGATGTCCGTCGCGGTCTCGTAGAGGATGCCGCGCAGGATCGCGGGCGTGATGTCCGGGTTCGCCTCGACGACGAGCGACGCGACGCCGTTCGCGAGCGGCGCTGCGGCGCTCGTGCCCCCGAACCACGTGTACCCGCCCGTGCGGCTCGTCGAGCGCACGCTCACGCCGTGCGCCATGACATCGAGCTGCGGCCCGTAGTTGGAGAACCCGACCCGCTGCCCGTTCGTGCCCAACGCGCCGACGACGACGATGTTGTCGTCCACCGGGTCGCCCAGCTGCTGCCCGTCGTTGCCCGACGAGTAGAAGACCTGCGCGCCCCGGTCCTCGAGCTGGTCACCGATGTTGTTGCCCGGCGCGTCCACGCCCGAGTAGCTGACGCTGACGGTCGTCGCGCCGTTGTCCGCGGCCCAGCGGGCGCCGCGCTTGATGTCGCTCTGCGCCGCGCCGCCGCCCGACGCGTTGGAGACCTTCGCGTGGAGGATGCCGGCGTTCCACGAGCACCCGGCGACGCCGATCGAGTTGTTCCCGATCGCCGCGGCGCACCCGGTGGCGCCGGAGCCGTGCCCGTTGTTGTCGTTCACGTCGCCGCCCTCGGCGATCGTCAGGCGGTCCACGGCGTTGTACCCGTCCACGATCGACGCCTGCAGGTCGGGGTGGTCGAGGTCGATGCCCGTGTCGCACACGCCGAGGATGGTCGAGGCGCTGCCGGTGACGAAGTCCCACGCGCCGACGGTGTTCAGGTGGTTGGCGCCGTGGTGGTACTGGTTACCGAACTGCGAATCGTTCGGGAACGTGTCCGCCGGGTAGCAGATCCAGTCGGGCGCGACCCAGTCGTAATCGCCGGTCGCCATGAGCGCCTCGCCGAACTGTTCTTCGGTCATCCCCGCGGGGACGGTCACGCGGTACTCCTGCACGTCCTCGAACGACTTGGCGATCGAGGGCGCAATCCGGTCGAGCGCCCGATCGAGGCGCGCGTCGATCAGGCCGGGCAGCGCGGACGCCGGCTCGGGCGCGCCGCGCAGCAGGCCCGTCGCCCGCGCCTGGGCCCGCTCGCTCGCGATCTGCTGGGCAATCTGCCGGCGGTCCTTCAGCGCCACCTGCAGGAAGCCCGAACGCTCCACCTTGCCCGGGCGCTCGGCGCGGGTGAAGTCGAGCCCGATGGGCTGGGCCGCCGCCATCGCGGCGCGGTCGCCCGCGGTGAGGTCCAGCGCCCCGTCGAGGGCCGCGGCGTGGTTCGCCGTGGGGCCCGCCATCGCCTGACCCGCGGCCAGCACCAGCGTCATGCACGTTGTCCGGATGATCATCGTCGTTGTCCTCATCTCGTGTCCCGCAGCGTCGCACGCCGGGCCTGACCCGACCGCGGAGGACCCCCCCACCACGCCGCTGTTGATCTCTGTGAAACCACGCCCGAACGGGCGTGGAACCTCCGATACGCGGGGGAACCCCCGCCTGTTCCCCGCTCAGAGCGCCATTCAGGGCGTCTGCAGCGAGCCGATGTAGAGCCCCGCGAAGAGCCCCAGGTCGTCGGGCGTGAACAGCCCGTCGCCCGACAGGTCCGCCCGCGGGTCCGTCGCCAGGTACGCCGCGATGAAGGCGTCGATGTCGTCGTACGAGACGATCCCGTCGTCCGTGAAGTCCACGAGGCTCGACACGACGCGGACCGTCAACCCGGGCATGAGCCGAACGGGCCGCCCGCCGTCGAGCACGTCGATCACGATCTCCTGGTCCATCCCGACCGCGCCCGGGTCCGCCGAGGCGCGGTAGTTGATCTCGAAGAGCCCGCCGCCCAGGTCATCGACCGCCTCGAACGCGACGACCGAGCCATCGCCGGTCGTCACGTCGAACGCGATGGGCCCGACCACGGGCCCGCCAGTCCGGTCGTAGAGCCGCACGCGCGCCGTGTCGATGGCGCCGGACGCGATGTACCGCCGGCCCGTGAGCGTGGAGCGCACGGCGTCGGGGCGCCCGACCAGATCGTTCGCCCATTCGTCGAACTGCTCCTGGAGGATGAAGACGGGGTCGTCCGCGTTCACGCCGCGCCGGCCCGTGTTGAGCTCCATGTAGTGGTTGCCCGCGCCGCACCCGAGCCCGCCGCGCAGGACGCCGTTCACGCTCGCGACCGCGAGCACGCCGTTCTGCGAGTTCCCGCCCGTGATGAGCTCGGGGACGCCATCGCCCGCGAGGTCCGCGAGGGTCATCGCGCGGGCACCGCTCGCGTCGGTCCGCTGCAGCTCGCCGACGATCCACCCGCCCGCGCCGTCGTTGGTGTACGTCTCGAACGACCCGCCGCTGCCCAGGGCGGTGACGTCGGTCAGCCCGTCGCCGTCGATGTCCGCTGGGACGGCGTCGATCCCGAACCCGCCGCCGATGAAGAGGTCGGTCCGCACGGGCGTGCCCGTGTCGGTCGTGAAGATCGATGCCTGCCGCGACTGATCGCACGCGACGACGAGGTCGGCCAGCGCGTCGGCGTCCAGGTGCGTCGCGCGCACCGTGACCGGCTCGTCGGGCGTCGCCAGCGTGCCCGAGAGCGCGAACGCGCCCGCCCCGTCGTTTGAGTAGAGCGCGATCTCGTCGGCGGTGCTCAGGGCGACCGCCAGATCCAGCCCCGGGTTCGCGTCCAGATCCGCCGCGACGATGCCCTCCCCGCGTGCCCCCAGCGCCATGGTGACCGGCGCGTCAACGCCGGCGCCGTTCGAGAGCAGCACGCCCAGCTCCTGCCCGGACGAACACGTAAAGGCGATGTCGAGCCCGTTGACGCCATCGAGGTCCGCGACCTCGACGCCCGTCGCGCCGCCCGCGACGTCGAACGCCTGCGAGACCGCGAAGGAAAGCACCCCGCCCCCGTCGGTGCCCTGCAGCACCGTGATTCTCGACGGGTTCTGGCTCGCGACGACGAGGTCGGTGACGCCGTCGCCCGTCACGTCGCCCGCGTCGATGCCGCGCAACGCGTTCGCGCCGACCTCGACAAACTGCGCCGGGTCGAGCGTGGCGAAGGCGCTGCCCGGCGTCGTCGTACTCGGGTAGATCTGCACCTGGGTCCCGTTGAACGGTGTCACGGCGAGGTCGTCGCCGAACCGCCCGTCGAGATCGAAGCTCGCGAAGCCCGCCGGGCGGTTGATGCCGCGGTAGACGCTCGGGCAGATGTCCGTATCGCCGGCGCGCGAGATGAGCATGTACCCCACGTGCGCGCTCTTGAACGGCGCGGGCGGCGGGATCGTGTCGCACCCCGTCGGGTCCCCGATCGAGCACGAGCACCGCCCGTCCCCGCCCCACAACCGCGCCGCCTCCATGGACGCCATCAGCTTCGCGGCCAGATCGCCCGGCGTCGTGATGATCGCCTCGACCGCCATGTCCACGGGCTGCGGGCCCAGCAGGATGTTGCCCTGCACGGCGTAGACCAGGTCGTCTTCAGGGCCCGGGCGCCCGCGCTCGATGCGGCCCGTGATCCCGCCCTTCCACTGCGCCGCGCCGGTGCCCGAGAACGTCGCCGCGTTCCCGAAGACATCGACGATCCCGTACTGCCGCCCCTGGTGCCCGGCGTCGAAGGCGCTGAGCTCCGCGAGCACGTCGTCGGGCGCGAGCCCCTCGAGCAGGCGGTCGCGCGCAAAGACCTTGTTCTGCCCCGTCTGATCGACGACCGACTGCGCGGTGACGGCGCCGACGCCCGTGACAATCACCGCCGTGTTCTCGCGCAGGTCGATGCCCGAGACGCACGTCGCCGACGCGAGCGCGATCTCGCCGGTCCGTGTGTCCGCGATGAGGATGGACCAGGTCGCGTCGGCCTGCCCCGCCATCGCCGCGACGAGCGCCGCCGCGCCCGCACGGACCGTCCGCCGGCACGCACACCCCCGCCACGCGGCATCACGAATCGTCATGGCCGATCACCCTTTCACCACCCGAACGGCGGCATGCCCCCTGCGCCCCCACCATACCGCAGCACCAGCCCGATCCCAAGCCGGATTCCAGCCGTCAGAGCCCGCGCCACATCTGCCGCGTCGCCCCCTCAAACTCCCACGTGCAATCGTGGTACTCGATGTCCGCCGTGCCGCTCGAGTCGTCCCAGAAGAACGTGAAATTCTCATCCCCCCCGGCGTAGAACGCGTAAAAGTCGCACCCGTGGAAACGCAGGTCCACGACGCCGCGCACGCGGGCCGCACGCGCCCGATCGTCGCCGGGCGGGTCGGCGCTGGGCACGGGCAGGCGCAGCTTCACCGAGCAGTCGTGCACGTCCGCGTCCACCCCGGTGAGGTAGAAGAACGCGCCCTTGTTCACGTCCGGGTACGTCCGGTACGTGATGTCAACATTCACCCCGCTGAGCGGGACGTCGTTGCTGCTCAGCGGCAGGCACGGCGTGCCGAACGCCGCGTCGAAGTTCCCGGGGCTTGTGACCGACCCGTCCGCCTTCACCGTGCCCCACCCGTCGATGTCCATCACGACATCGCCGCAGATCTGCGCGTAGTGCTCGCCCTCACGCATCGAGCTCACGCCGACGTACCGCGACACGCCCGTGAACCCCGTCGTGCGAACCCGGAACCCGGCGTTGATCACCGACCCCACCGGCGGCGACCCGCGGACCACCGACGAATGGCTGAACAGCAGCGTCCCGCGCGTCCAGTTCGGGCCGTGCGCGCCGCTGATGTACGTGTTGTGCAGGCTCAGGTAATCGCAATCCCCCCAGTCGGCGTAGTTCACCTCGTGGGTAAAGCCGGCCGCGTCCGCGCGCCCGCCCGCCATCACGTTCCGCTCGCTCAGGCAGACCGTGCCGTCCGTGCCCGCGCCCGCGGTCCCGACGATGTGCTTGAACGCGTCGGCCATGAAGCAATCGCGCACGACATACGCCGCGTCGCCCGCGACGCACTTCACGACGTACGACTCGTACGCCTGATCGCCGCCGTTGAGGTGCAGCCCGTCGATGACCGCGCCGTCCGCTTCGATGGTGACGATGTTGTTCGTCGCGTCGCAGACCTGGAGATCCATAAAGCCCGGGAAACGCCCGCCGCGCGCGTACACGTGCAGGACCCCGTCGTGCATGTAGAACGCGTTGGTCGAGTCCCTGAAGATAATGTGCGCGAACGTTTCGGCATCGCCGCAGTCGAGGAACGCCTCGTCGCCGTAGCGTGCCGAATCGGGGTCGTCCGTCGGCGTGCCGCTCGCGAGGCGTATCGCCGCGGGCCCGGACCACGGCGTCGTGAAGTACACCCGCCCTGTCACGGGCTCGACCGCCGGCTGCCACACGACGACGAGGTCGTCCCACTTGTGCAGCGTCGGGCGCCGGCCCGTGCCCAGCGGGTCCCACCCGCGCAGGTGCGTGTAGGGCGTGATGATGTCCAGGCTCGCCGCGTCGGGGATGCGGACCTCGATCCGCGCGTCCAGCCAGATCTCACACCCCCCCGGATGCAGCGTCTGGATGCCCGCGATCAGCCCCACCATCTGGGCACCACCCAATTCAGGGTCTTCCGAGAGCACCAGCGGGTCCGACGCCGACCCGTCGCCCCACGCCCATGGCCCTTGGGTGATGTGGACCT
Organism: Phycisphaerae bacterium; assembly: GCA_030426605.1. Taxonomy (GTDB): domain Bacteria; phylum Planctomycetota; class Phycisphaerae; order Phycisphaerales; family UBA1924; genus BQJQ01. The sequence goes on from JAUHXM010000005.1 coordinate 15,607, forward strand.
CGGGCAGCATCGGGTTGTCCAGGCGGGTGTACGAACGGATCGCCGCCGCGACCCGCTCGCACTGGCGGAGATACGCCCTCGAATGCGGGCCCGGATCGACGGTGATGAGCCCCAGATCCGCGATCCGCGGGAAATCGGGCGCGACGCCCTCCGGCGGGGTCAGGTCCCCCGACGACACCCCGGGCGCATCCCCCCCGCGGGTCGGGAGCGGACCGACACCCCAGCCCAAGACCGGGCCGCTCGGCAGCGACAGCACGATGGCAATCCACAACGCCAGCATCGCCCCTCCTCCGGGACGTCCCCACGAACCCGAATCTACCCCCAATGCCCCCCGATCCCAAGCAATCTCCGGACGCCGACGCCAGACGTTCCAGGGAACGACCGAGAAGCCCAACCCGTGATCCTCGCGGGAGATCCGGGCGTGGTTGACGACCCCGGGGAGGGGCGTACCATTCGCCCCCGCTCGGTCTGTTGCCCGGGCGGTTTTTTGCCGATGGACGCCCCCCGGGGCGCCCCCCGGATGCCGCCGCTGTAGCTCAGTGGTAGAGCGCACCCTTGGTAAGGGTGAGGTCGAGGGTTCAAGTCCCTCCAGCGGCTTGTCGGTTCGCCCCCATGTTGCGCGCGGTTCGGCGCGGTATGCCGCGCTTCTCGCGGGGGACGGACCTAGAGTTCCCGCCCGTCCGCCAGATCGCAGGCGGGCTCTGTGCCGACCGCGAGGGACCGCGGCGAGGGCGGGAGCAAACGGACGGACCAACACCGAGCATTCGGCGCTCGGGCGCACGCCCGGCCCGCAGGCTCCGGGCCCGCAGCCGCGGGCGACAACCAGTTTCCAAACCGGCTCGCAGAGCCGGACGCATCCGGGTGGGTGGCTCGCGTCGGGCCCCGAGTAGCGCCCGACGAGTCAGCTTCTGTCAGACACACCGTCGTACGAAAGACCCAATCAAGAGGTAGAGACCAATGGCCAAGGGCACCTTCGAGCGGACCAAGCCGCACGTCAACGTGGGCACCATCGGGCACATCGACCACGGCAAGTCGACCCTGACCGCCGCCATGGTCGCCCGCGCCGATGCCAAGGGGCTCGTGCAGGGCGCGAAGTCCTACGCGGAAATCACCAAGGGCGGCACCGTGCGTGACGCCAACAAGACCGTGACGATCCATTCGTCGCACGTCGAGTACGAGACCGAAGGCCGGCACTACGCCCACGTGGACTGCCCGGGCCACGCCGACTTCGTCAAGAACATGATCACCGGCGCCGCCCAGATGGACGGCGCGATCCTCGTGGTCGCCGCCGACTCGGGCCCCATGCCCCAGACCCGCGAGCACGTGCTGCTCGCCCGCCAGGTCGGCGTGCCCCACATCGTCGTCTTCCTCAACAAGGTTGACCTCGTGGACGACGAGGAGCTCCTCGAGCTCGTCGAGATGGAAGTCCGCGAGCTGCTCAGCAAGTACGAGTTCCCGGGCGACGACACCCCCGTCATCCGCGGGCAGTCCAAGCTCGCCCTCGAGAACCCGACCGATGACGAGGCCTGCAAGCCCATCGACGAGCTCTTCGACGCCATCGACTCGTACATCCCCGAGCCCGAGCGCGAGACCGACAAGCCCTACCTGATCTCGGTCGAGGACGTCTTCTCGATCAAGGGTCGCGGCACGGTCGCGACCGGCCGCGTCGAGCGCGGGCAGGTCAAGGTGGGCGACCCCGCCGAGATCGTCGGCCTCTCGACCGAGAACCTCGCGACCACCATCACCGGCGTCGAGATGTTCAACAAGACGCTCGAGTCCGCGATCGCCGGCGACAACTGCGGCGTGCTGCTGCGTGGCGTCGAAAAGAACCAGGTCCAGCGCGGGCAGGTTATCTGCAAGCCCGGCTCGATCAAGCCGCACACCAAGTTCAAGGGCCAGGTCTACGTCCTGTCCAAGGAAGAGGGCGGCCGCCACACCCCGTTCTTCAACAACTACCGCCCGCAGTTCTACTTCCGCACCACCGACGTCACGGGCGCCGTCACCCTCCTGGGTGGCGCCGAGATGTGCATGCCGGGCGACAACGTCGAGATCGAGGTTGACCTCAACGACAAGCCCGTCGCCATGGAGGCCGGCCTCCGCTTCGCCGTCCGCGAGGGCGGCCGCACGATCGGCTCGGGCACCGTCACCGAGGTCATCGAGTGATATGAGTCGCGTCCCTTCGGACGCGAGCTTTGATCGCGGGCCCGCCTGGCTCGTGTGAATGTGAGTTTCCCGGTGCCGTCCCGAAAGGGGCGGCACCGACTTCCGAAACCCTGTCCGGGAGCAAGCAATGGCCAAGAAGAAGGCGATGGCCCGCGAGTATGTCTGGCTGCAGTGCACCGAGTCCGGTGACCTGAACTATCGCACCAGCATCAACGTCAAGGGTGGCATCTCGGACCGGATCAAGGAGGGGTTCCACAAGTACTCTCCCCGGCTCCGCAAGCACACGCTGCACAAGATCAAGCGCAAGTAAGACGAGGCACTGGGCGTCAGGCACCAGGCACTGGGAAGACTCCGCCGGGCCGATCATCCGCGGGTTTCGACTGATGCCTGATGCCTGGTGCCCGATGCCTGGCGTCCCGCGAAGCGGGACGTGAGACGCCAGTAGCTCAGTTGGTAGAGCAGTGGATTCCAAATCCACCGGTCGGGGGTTCGAGTCCTCCCTGGCGTGTTGAACCCCGAGCACGCGTGACACCGCACGCGACCACGGCGCCCAGCGAAAGGACGCGGCCACCGATATGGCGATGAAGGTCTACAAGCCCGGTCAGGGATACTGGACACGCGTCCTCAGCGCCGTCTGCATCGGCCTGCTGGTCCTCGCGGCGGCCGCCTGGGCGTGGGAGCAGGCCGGCACCGTCCGCCTGCCCGCGAAGTCGCACAACATCGCCGTCCGCGCCGCCACCGGCGACATCAGCGTCGGCGATTCGATCACGTACCTGAGGCCCTCGGACGACTACAACGCCGGGCCCGAGCCCTTCGGCGCGGGCGTCGTCGAGTCCGTCAACATCTCCGACGACCGCTTCGGCACCGTCGTCGTCGGCTCGTTCACGACCGACGAGGTCCGCGACGACTTCGGGCAGGCGACCGCCCTGACCATCGGCACCACCGGCACGGACAACTCCGTCGAGACTTTCGGCGCGCAGATCCAGTCCGCCAGCGCCAACCCCGTCTTCCCCCGCAACTACCTCCAGGCGAGCGCCGCCGGGCTCATGATGCTCGCCGGCTTCGTCTTCATTTACTGGTTCACCGGCGTCGGGCGCAAGCCCAACGAGTTCCTCATCGCCACCGACGGCGAGATGAAGAAGGTCAACTGGTCCACCAAGCGCGAGATCATCGGCTCCACCTGGGTCGTCATCATCTCCGCGTTCCTCATCGCCGGCATCCTCTACGGCATCGACCAGGTCTTTGCCATGATCTTCCGCGCTGTCGGCGTGCTCGAGACCTGATCCGGCACTCGAGCCCACCCCCCGCGCCACCGGCGCGCCCCGCACACCACGGAGGCCCCTCCGATGTTCGAGAACGACAAGCCCGCCGACGCGCACGAGACAGACGCCGCCGTCGAGACCACCGACCAGCCCGCGCCCGACGAGGCCCCCGCCGCCGAGCCCAAGCCGGATCCGGTCAAGACCGAGCCCGCCGCGGTCTCGAAGGACGCGATGGACGGCCGCCCCGACGAGAAGACCGACCTGCTCGACGCCGACGCCCCCGTGCGTCAGGCCGGCATGGACTGGTTCGTCCTCCGCGTCGCCTCCAACAAGGAGTCCGCGGTCCAGAACACCCTGCTCCGCAAGGTGCAGATCGAGAACATGGAGCACCTCGTCGGGCGCATCCTCGTGCCCACCGAGAAGACCAAGACGATCAAGGGCGGCAAGCAGAAGATCACCGAGACCAAGCTCTACCCGGGCTACGTCTTCGTGGAGATGCGCCTCGAAGACGACGGCCGCATCCCGCAGGATGTGTTCTTCCTGATCAAAGAGACCACCGGCGTGGGCGATTTCGTCGGCACCGCCGGGCGTCCCACGCCCATGGCGCAGCACGAGATCGAGAAGATGCTCCTCGACTCGCAGAAGCCCGACGACACCCCCACGATCAAGCTCTCGTTCGAGAAGGGCGAGCCCGTCCTCATCAAGGAGGGCCCGTTCGAGAACTACGAGGGCACCGTGGACGAGCTGCTGCCCGAGAAGGGGCTGGTCCGCGTCCTCGTCACGATCTTCGGCCGCCAGGCCCCGATCGAGCTCGAAGAGTGGCAGATCGCCAAGGTGGACGAGGGCTAAGCCCGCTTCCACAAGCCGCACACGCCCGAAGCCCCGGCCCATGCCGGGGCTTTTTTGTCATCTGATCGTGCCACAGTGTCAAATATTCTTGACTATCTGTCGCCAATCACATACCATGGTGCTGTCCACCCAGGAGACGCACCATGAACCCCTCCGGCACCGGGGCCGCCTTCCGCGAGCGGTCCAACCTCGCCTGCCTTCTCACGACGGTCCTGATCTACCCGGCGGTCCTCGCCTTCGCCCTGCCGTTCGCTTCGCCCGTCGCGCTTGTGATGCCCCTGATCGCGGGCGTGGTGCTGCAGGTGGTCATCCTGATCGTTCTGCACGCCGTCCTCGCGCTGACGACCCGCGAAGAGCCCGACGACGAGCGCGTCCGGGCGATCGGGCACCGCGCCGACCGGATCGCCGGCGTCGTCCTCAGCGTGGGCGTCATGCTCGTCGTGGGGTTCACGATCATCCAGCAGGGCGCGTTCCTCGCGAACCTGCCCGACGTGGCGGCGAGCCCGATCTTCACGGGGTACGTCCTCTTTGCGGTCTTTGTTGCCTCCGAGGTGATCCGGATGTCGCTCACCGCCCTTGCCTACCGCACGAGCTGACCGATGGCGTGGATCTCCTCGAACAAGACGCCCGTCGCCAACCGGATCCGCGAGCTGCGCTTCCACGCGGGTGAGATGACCCAGCAGCAGCTCGCCGACCGGATCGGGGTGAGCCGCCAGACCGTCGTCGCGATCGAGAAGGCGAAGTACTCGCCGACGCTCGAGCTGGCGTTCCGAATCGCGGGTGTGTTCGGGGTGCCCCTCGAAGACGCCTTCGCGTTCGAGCGCCCGCCGGGCTGACCCCGTTTCCGGGCGTTCAACGCCGATCGAAACCTGCGAACGCGCGCCCCGTACCATTCGGTTGGGAGGACGCGTTCCATGTCCAAAGAGACCCGCGAGAGCGTCACGCCGCCCGAGCGTGAGCACCTCACGACCGACGCCGGGACCCCGCCCGCCAGGAAGCCGCGCTGGGGGCGACGCCTGCTCATCACGGGCACCGTGATCGTGGCGCTGCTCGCGGCGCTCGTGTTCTTCGCGCCCGCGCTCGCGACGCCGTTCGTCAAGGACGCCATCGCGGGCCCGCACGCCGACGGATCGACCGTCGAGATCGGCACCCTCAAGCTCTCGTGGACCGGCGACCAGCGCGCTGAGGGCGTCGTCGTGACGGACGCCGACGGCGACATCATCGCGGACGTGAATGCGCGCCTCGACCGCTCCATCCTGGACCTGCTGGGGAACCGGACGGACCTGGGCACGGTGACGCTCGCGGGGAAGGCGCGGATCAAGCAGCGCCCGCCCGGCGCCGAGTCGCCCGCCGAGCCCGCTTCTTCCGGATCCGGGTCGGTCTCCGTGCGTCAGGACCTCGCTGCGATCAATGCCTCTCTCAAGCTTGATGGGCTCGAAGTCACCGTCGATCAGCCCGCGGGCGACCCGATCGTCGCGGACCTGACGGGCACCGCCGCCCTCGCGCGCGGGCAGAAGATCACCGCGGACCTGCGCGCGGACGTCTCTCGTTCCGGGCACGCCGCGCCGATCGATCTGGACATCACGGACCTGACGCTCGACTTCGGCGCGACGCCCCCGTTCACGTCGCTCGCCGCGACCGCAACGACCGAGCGTGCGAGCGTCGCGCTCATCGACGCGCTGACGAATCAGAACGGCCGACTCATCGCGCTGCTCGGCGACGCGGCGGACGCCACCATCAGCATTCACCGACCCGACGACACGACGACCGCGGACATCACGCTCCGGGCGCCCGGCGGTTCGATCGACGCCGCGCTCGTGCTGAAGGATGACACGCTGCGGGCCAGCACCCCGATCACAGCAGAGCTGGACACGGCCCGCGTGCTCGCGCTGCCCGAGGTGGCCCGCTCGCTCGCCGACGACGGGTTCAGCGTGGACGTCGCCCCGCGCGTTACGCTCGAGATCGCCGAGTTCCGGATGCCCGTCCAGATCGACCCGGATGTGGGCGTCCCCACGTCGTTCGATCCCGCGGCCCTCGACCTCAGCCGCGCGGCGGCGCTCGTCACCGTCTCGCTCACCGAGACGCGTCTGGCCGTGCCCGGGCATCTGCTGGGGACCGACGACCCGGCGACGAGCGTGCGCACCGCGCCCGGCACGTTCGTGCTCGACGCGACCGACCCCGCCGGCGCCGTCACCCTGCGCGGCTCGCTGAACGCCGATGTCGCCGGCTCGCCCGCGGGCTCGATCACCGCGGATCTGCGCGCCGCGGACCTCCTCGACGCCAACGGCCGCCTACGAACGGGCACGCTCCCGCGTCTGGCCGGGCGTCTGACCGCGGCGGACATCCCCACCGCGCTCGTCCAGCCGTTCGCGGCGGGCACCGGGCTCGATCTGCCGGCCGACCTGGGCCCGAAGATCCGCGTCTCGCTCGTCGCGGACGCCCCGGCGACGGACCAGCCCGCGCGCCTCACGCTCACCGCGAGCGCCGACCGCCTCACCGCCTCGGGCACGGCGATCATCGACGGCGAAACACTGACGACCGAGGGCCCGGTCCGCGTCGAGATGATCGACCCCGCGCCCGCGATCACGCGTTTGCTGACCGACGCGCCCGCCACGCTGACGCGGACCGGCCCGCTGGACGTGACCATCACCGACGTGCGCCTGAACACGAGCGCGTTGACGGGCGACACGCCGTCGCTCGCGGGCGCGACGGCGCGCGCCGTCGTGCGCGTCGGCCCGGTGGAGGGCACGATCGCGCGCGAGGGGCAGGACGCCGTGGCCTTCGGCGCCCCGCGCACCGCGTACAACGCGCGCCTCGCCGACGACGCCCTCACGCTCGAATCGTCCTACCCGTCCCTTCGCGTCGGTGCGGGCGAGAGCATCGGCACGACGGACATCGCCCTGCGGCTTGAGAGCCCGCTCGGCGCGCGCCACCTCACCGGCACGATCGCGATGGCGGGCGTGGATGCGCCCACCCTGGCGGGGCTGTTCGCGTCCGAGCAGGCCGCCCGGCTCGCGCGCGACCTTGGACCGACGTTTTCTGTCTCCGTCCGTCCGGATATCGCCGCCGGCGCGCCCGCGGCGGCGGAGTTGGACGTCGTGTCACGCGAGATCGACCTGACCGCGCGCGCCGCGATGGCACCGGGCGGGCTCGACGCGGTGGCGCGCGTGCACCGCGTCGGGACGTCCGGTCTGGACGCGCTGACCGCGCGCCCCGGGCTCGCCGCCGCGGCGTTGGGCCCGGCGGTGTCCGGGTTCGTCTCGCTCACCGCGGCGCGGACGCCGGAGGGCACGATCGGGGCGCCGTTCGACGCGACGATCGAGCTCACGAGCGCCAAGCTGCGCACGAACGCGCCGATGCGGGTGCGGATGACCAACGCCGCCGCCGAGCTGCTCGACGACGCGGAGCTGAACTGGACCATCGAGCCCGAGCTCTTCCGCCTGCTCGCGGGCGAGGGCGGCACGTCGCTCGCCCAAACCACCCCCCTCCGCGTCACGCTCACCAAGGCGTTCGTGCCGATCTCGCCCGATGCCGGTGCGCCGCTGAACGCGCGCGCCGCGCTCGCGACGGACGCGTTCACGCTCGTCGCGCCGGACGGATCCGAGCAGCGGTTCACCGCGCTCGCCGCGACGCTGCGCACGACGGACGTGCCCAACCAGCTCGCGCTGAACGCGTCCCTCCGCGCGCCCGACGCCGCGGGTGAGACGCTCACCGCCGCGCTGACGATCGACGACGCCGTGGCCAGCAACGGGTCGCCCGCCGACCCGCGGATCACGGGGAATGTGAGCGCGGACGCGCTGCCCACCGCCCTCATCGACGCCTTCGCGGGCACCGGGGGGACCGCGTCGCGGATGCTTGGCGCGACCGCGGACGCGAAGCTCAACGTGCAAAACCTGCCGCGCGAGAACGCGACGCTGGACGTCACCCTCGAAGCGCCGAACGCCACCGCGATCTACCGCGGCGTCGTCCGGGACGGCGCGCTCGTGAACACCGAGCCCGCGAGCGTCAATCTCAATCAGATCAAGCAGGACTTCGGGTTCGAGCTCGCGAAGTTCGTCCCGATCCTCGGCGGCATCACCAAGACCGCCTCGGACCAGCCCGCGAACATCTCGATCCCGGCGCTGTCGATCCCGGTCTCGGGCGGGCTCAAGAACATCGCGTTCGACCTGGTGGCCGACCCGGGGACCGCCGCGATCCAGATGGAGCGCGGCATCGCGGGGCTCATCGATCCGCGCATCGTTCAGCAGGGGCGGCGCCTGGGCGACTCGTTCGAGCCGTTCAACGTCTCCATGAAGGACGGCGTCGCGCGCATCACGAACTTCAACCTCCCCATCGGTGACTTCGTGCTGCCCGCCTCCGCAACGTTCGACCTGAACAACAACACCGAGGACGTCGTCGTCCGCCTGCCCGCGGGGATGCTGCTCGCCGAGAGTCTGGGGGGCGACCTCGGCCCGCTGCGCGACATCCTGGGGACGGCGCTCAACCCGCCGCTGCGCAAGCGTGGCCCTCTCGGCGCGAACAACTCATGGAAGATCGACCCGAGCTGGAAGCCGCCCGAGGGCGAGCGCCAGGACCCCGCCGAGCAGATCCTCCGCGGCATCGGCGGGCTGCTTCGCAACCAGCGCGATAAGGACAAGGACGACAACAACCCGGACGGCTGACGCTCACGCGCCGCACTCGGGGCATCGGGGCGCGTCGTTGCCCGCGCGGACGCAGCCGCACGCGACGCCCGGTCGGGCAGGCATCGGCGATGTCTGCCTCTGGCTCACCCCTCGCCCAGCACGAACTTCCGCTCGTCCCACAGCTTCTCGACGCGTTCGGCGAAGCTCGGCGTCTCGGGGAGCCCGAGCCCGCACGCCGCGAGCAGGTCGATCATGCCGAAATAGTCATCGACGCCGACATACTCGCGCCCGACGCGCGGGCGCGTCTCGTTCGTCCCCGCCTGCACGGCGCTCAGGTCCGCCATGTTGTGGTAGTTGCCCAGGGGCAGGCAGACGCATGTCGAGGTGTACCCGAGCCGGCAATAGACGCTCGCCTCGCAGGCGCCGCCCGCCATGAGCTTGCGTTGCCACTTCCATCCGCCGGGCGCGGGGGCCTGTTCGGTTGCGCGCGGCGTCGAGTCCCTGCCAGCGAGCCGGTTCGCGACTTCTGAGATCGCGGACGTGAGTTCTGGCGTGAAGACGCTGACCCGGTCGCCCACGCGCACGATGGGCCCGCCGTGGATGGGGGAATCGTGCGGGAAGCTCCGCGAGGTCTCCAGCGCGATGACGCGGGAGTTTTTGGGCATGAACCCGCCCTTGCACGCGCCGATCGCGCCGACGAAGCCGACCTCCTCGGCGCGCGTAAAGAGCAGGCGGATGTCGCCCACGTCCATCCCGCCCGCGCGCGCGAGGCGGAGCTCCTCCATCGCCGCGAGCGCCGCCGCCGCCGCGGCGAGGTCGTCGCAGGCGTTCGTGTGCAGGATGCCGCCGAACTCGTCGTCGGTGACCTCCGCGTCGGGGAGCTGCCACGTCGCGACGTCCCCCACGCTCGCGCCGGCGGGCTCGTCGAACTCGCACGCGAAGACGGGGAAGACGCCGGACGTGCCTTCGGGCGCGCCTTCGGTGCCGCCCTCGGGTTGCGGGCCCGGGTTGCCGGCGTCCTTGTCGCCCTTGGGGTCGTAGACCTTGCCCGTGAGGGTGCCCGCGATGGTGCGCTCGCCGACATGCACGACGACGCGCGCGTCCTCGAAGTAGGGCGCCATCACGCCGCCTCGGAACTCGAGCAGCGCGTCCGTTGGTGATCCGACCGACGCGACGACGAACGCGGGGTGGTCCAGGTGGGCCGTGAAGTAGATCGGTGCGGCGTCGGGGTCCGCGGCGTTGGCGCCCTGGAAGTGGACCTCGATGTTGAAGTGCTCGTCGGTGCGCATCGCGACGTCCGGGCGCGCCTCGACCCACTCTTTGATCCACGCCGCGGGGCGTCCCTCGCGACCCGTCGCGGTGGGCAGGGTCGTGAGCTCCATCGCCCAGCGGAGGTACTCGTCGCGCCTCGGGTGGTCGGTCGTGATCAGCGCGATGGCGCGCTCCGCTCCAGCTTGGGTGGTCATGCCCGGATCGTACGGGCCCCGCTCAGGTATCGTCCTCGGCGAGGACGATCAGGCTGTCCTCGGGCTGGAGGTCGAACCGTTCGTTCTTTCCGGGGATGAGCTTCACCCCGAAATTGGCGCGCAGGTCGTGCTCGTTCGCCTTGATCTTGACGCCGATGCAGACCTCCTTGCGTTTCTGTGCGATCCGCATCATGTCCGCGAAGGTGTACGCCGCGGGCAGCGCCTCGAAGTACAGGCGCGCCGGCTTGAGGTAGATCTCCGAGCCGTCCTCCTCGAACAGGTCGTCGTACACCGCCTTCATGTCCGCCTCTTCGGAGATCTGCGCGAGCAGCGAGCTCACGAGCCGGTTCGAGATGATGAAATCGTGCACGCCGGCGCGGGCCACGAGCTCCTGGTTGGACGAGTCCATGAGCTCGGTGATGAGCGACGTTGTCTCCGCTTCGGGGCGTCCCTCGAGCATCCGGCGCAGCAGCAGCACGATGATGATCGTCTCGGAGTCCACCGTCTCCGAGTCCGACTCCGCCGCGCCCTGGCTGAGCGCCAGGATGTTGTCGTAGAGCGCGGGCTCGATCTCTGTGTACACGTCCGCCCGCAGGGGGTCGGCGTTCACCACGCGCAGCTTGAGCTTCTTGAGCTCCTCCTGCAGCTCGCTGATCGTCGCCAGCACCTCGTCGGACGGATCGTTGAGCAGCAGGTCGATCTCCGACCCTTCCATCACGTAGTCCGCGTATTCGCGGAGGATGACGGGCGCCTTCTCGTTCCACCCGATGATGAGCTCGCGCTCGTGCCGGTGCTCGACGCGCCCGCCGGCGAGGGGGAGGTCGCGCCCGTGCGCGACGGGCTCGGCCCGGTACTCGATGGTCGAGTCGTCCTCCGCGACAATCAGCACCTCGTCGCCGGTGCCGAGCGTGGTGCCGGGGTCGGGGTTCACGAGCAGCTCGCCGCCGGCCCGCCGGATGCCCATGGGCACGCCGTCTGGGAAGTGGAACTGGGCCTCGCCGAAGGTCGTCTCGCCCCACGGGCCCTCGTAGAAGTACATCTCGCACCCGTCGAAGCTCATGATCTCGGCGTACACCAGGCTCAGCCCGATGGACCGCGAGGTCTGCACGATGATCTTCGCGAGCACCTCCATCGCGTTGAGCGTGGTGATCTCGCCCGGCGCGATGCCCTCGGCGATCTCGCGGTTCCGCTGATCGAAGATCTCGGCGATGATGTTCAGCTCGCGCCCCTCGTCTTTGGACGCCATGATGCCGAGCAAGGTCTTGATCACCCGCGCGTCGCTCGCGGACTTGGCCGGCACCGGGTCCGACTCCGAGCACGTGCCCAGCACGATCACCGACTTGCACGTGGACAGCGACACGATGTCCAGGTTGACGAGCGACGACACCGACCCGGACCGCGTCACCACCCGCGTGTTCCCGGTGTTGGGCATCTGCACGCTCAGGAAGTCGTCCATCTCCTCCTTGTCCTTCTCTGCGAGGATCACGACGCACGGGCGGTCCTCGCTCTCGTTGGCCATCACGAGCTCGCGCAGGATCTCGACGACCCGGTCGTTCCACCCGAGGATGACGGTGTGGTCCTCCTCGATGACTTTCGAGTGCCCCTTCTTGAGGCGGGCGAGCATCTGGTCGAGGGCCGTCGTGATGAACGCGATCAGCATGGACAGGATGATCACGCCCGCCAGCCCGGCGATGATCCCCGGGACCTTGAACGCGAGGCTCGACCCGATGTCCTGGTTCATGTTCCCGGGGTCGGTGAGCTCGAGGAACACGACGTACAGGTTGTTGAAGAACCCCCGGTGCGGGGTGTTCTCCGGCGTGTCGCCCAGCGTGATGAGCAGCACGCCCCGGAGGATCGCGACCGAGACCATGATGCCCAGGAAGACCACGACGAGGCTCAGGAAGATCGAGCCGCCGCCCTTGGCCATGAAGTTGTCGAACCGGTACCGCAGCACCTGACGCAGCGTCGTCTTCGCCATCGCCCGTCCCCCCGGGCATCGCGACGCGCGGGCCCTTCGCCCTCGATTCTAGTGAAACCCGGCTCCCGTTCCAGTGTTGTTCGGCAACTCCGAACGCCCCGAGAGCCCGTATCCTGTCCCGCGCATGAAGTTCAGCACCACCCACGTCCTCCTCTTCTTCCAGCAACGCCAGACGCAGCGGAACATCCGCTCGCTCGTCTGGTTCGCGGGGATCCTGACGGGGATCATCGTCACCTACTCCGTCCTCTTTCACTACATCATGGCCGCCGAGAACCAGCAGCACAGCTGGATCACGGGGTTCTACTGGACGCTGACGGTGATGACGACGCTCGGGTTCGGCGACATCACGTTCAAGTCCGACCTCGGGCGGGCGTTCTCGATGCTGGTTCTCTCGACGGGCGTGATCTTTCTGCTGATCCTGCTGCCGTTCACGATCATCCAGTTCTTCTACGCGCCGTGGGTGGAGGCTCAGGCGGATGCTCGGACGCCCCGCAAGCTCCCGGAAGAGACCAGCGGGCACGTCATCCTGACCCAGCACAACGCGATCACCGAGGCGCTGATCCGCCGGCTCGACAAGGCGGGCCAGCCCTACGTGCTCCTCGTGCCCGATTTCGAGGACGCCTCGCGCCTGCACGACATGGGCCTGCGCGTCATGTTCGGCGCGCTCGACCTGCCCGAGACCTACCGGCTCGCGCGCGCGGACCGCGCCTCGCTCGTCGCGACGACCCACGACGACGTGGTGAACACGAACGTCGCCTTTATGGCGCGCCAGGCGGCGCCCGACGTCCCGATCGTCTCGACCGCCACGGGCCCGACGGCGACGTCCATCCTCGAGCACGCCGGGGCGACGCGCGTCCTCCAACTCGGGAGCATGCTCGGGCGCGCCCTCGCGCGGTGCATGGTCGGGGGCGACGCCGTCACCCACGTCGTGGGACGCCTGGACGAGCTCCTCTTCGCCGAGGCGAACGCGGCGCGCACGCCCCTCACCGGCAAGTCGCTCATCGAGAACCGCCTGAACGAGCTGGGCGTCTCCGTCATCGGCCTCTGGGAGCGCGGCGAGTTCCAGCACGCCACCCCCGACACCGTTGTGGGCGAGCACTCCATCCTCATGCTCGCCGGCTCGGGCGCACAGCTGCAGAATTACGACGAGGCGTTCGCGATCTACAACGTCTCGACCGAGCCCGTGCTCATCCTCGGGTGCGGGCGGGTCGGGTCCGCCGCGGCGGACGCCCTGTCGTCACGCGGGGTGGACTGGCGCGTCGTCGATCTCAGCCCCTCGCCCGCCCTCGACCCCGACCGCCTCGTCCGCGGCGACGCGCGTGACCCGGACATCCTCAAGCAGGCCGGGCTGTTCGAGGCGCCGGCCGTGCTCATCACGACGCACGACGACGCGCTCAACATCTACCTGACGATCTACTGCCGGTCCGTGCGCCCCGACATCCAGATCATCACCCGCGCCACGCTCGAGCAGAACATCGACACCCTGCACCGCGCGGGGGCGGACTTCGTGCACTCCTACGCCTCGATGGGCTCGGCGGGCATCCTCGACTTCATCAAGCGCGATCGGATCGCGACGATCACCGAGGGGCTGGACGTCTTCCGCACGCCGGTCCCCAAGTCGCTCGACGCGACGACCCTCATCGAGTGCGGCGTGCGCGAGAAAACAGGGTGCACCATCGTCGCGATCCGCGAGCACGATGGCTCGCTCGTCATCAACCCGCCGGCGAGCACCACCCTGCGCGCCGGGCAGGAGATGATTCTCGCCGGCAGCGCCGAGTCGGAAGAAACCTTCCGCGAACGCTTCGGCGCGTGAGCCGCGTTGTTCAATCAACACGCCGCGGTTGATCGCCGCGGATCCAGCGGATGACGAACGCGGACGCATCCGCTGGAATCGCCCTCCGGGCTCGTCCGCGGTGTGCGTGCGGGCCCGCGGTCAGCGACCGCGCGTCCGCGTCCTGCCGCCGAGGCGTTTCTTGGGCATCTTGCCCGGCACGATGCCGCCCGGGAACTTCGCCGCGAGCTCTTCCTGGTCGAGCTGCTTGACGTCGTCCACGCTCGGTCCCTCGTGGCGCCCGCGCTTCTCTTCCTCGACGCCCTCGACCTGGTAGGTCGGGCGCCCGCCCGTGGGCTCGTCCTTCCAGCCCTCGGGGCGATCGGTCGGCTCGAAGTCGTCGTACGTCTTCAGCGGGATCTCGGCGTTGATCAGGTTCTCGATCTCGGTCAGCATCTTGCCCTGCTCGGTCGTCACCAGACTCCACGCGACGCCCTCGCGCCCTGCCCGGGCCGTCCGCCCGATGCGGTGCACGTACACGTCCGGGTCGTCGGGCAGATCGTAGTTCACGACGTGGGTGATCCCCTCGACGTCGATGCCGCGCGACGCGAGGTCACTCGCGACCAGCACGCTCAGCGAGCCCGAGCGGAAGCGTTCCATCACCTTGTTGCGGGCGCTCTGCGAGAGGTCGCCGTGGATCGCGTGCGCGTCGATCCCCTTCTTGTCGAGGTACCGCACCACGTTGTCCACCGTCCGCTTCATGCGGCAGAAGACGAGCGTGAGCGCGGGGTCCTCGTGCGTCAGCACGTGGGCGAGCATCCGGCGCTTGTCCCACGGGTTGCAGGTCACGTACTCCTGCTGCACCATCTCGACCGTCAGCGAGCCAGACGAGACCGTCAGCTTCTCCGGGTCGTTCATGTGCCGGCGGGCCAGCTTCTCGATGTCCTCGGTCAACGTCGCGCTCACGAAGATCGTCTGCCGGTCCTTCGGGCACTGCGAGAGGATCTTTTTCATGTCGTCGCGGAACCCGAAGTCGAACATCCGATCGACCTCGTCGAGGACCGCGAAGCGGACGTTGTTGAACGTCATGTGCCCGCGGCCGACCATGTCCATCACGCGCCCTGGCGTGCCGACGATGATCTCGGGGCGCTGTGCCAGCCGCTCGGCCTGCACGTTGATCGACTGCCCGCCGTAGACCGCCGCCGTCGAGACGCCCATCAACCCGCCGACCTCGTCGAAATCCTGACGGATCTGGATCGCCAGTTCGCGCGTCGGCGCCAGGATCAGCGCCTGGAAGGGCACGCCGGGCTCGGCCATGCTCAGGACCGGCAGCGCGAAGGCCAGCGTCTT
Organism: Phycisphaerae bacterium; assembly: GCA_030426605.1. GTDB lineage: Bacteria > Planctomycetota > Phycisphaerae > Phycisphaerales > UBA1924 > BQJQ01. Next base: position 31,068 of record JAUHXM010000005.1, read on the forward strand.
GCCCGTGCCCGTCTTCGCCTGGCCCAGGACATCGACGCCCGTGAGCGTCAGCGGGATGAGCTGCGACTGGATGTGCGTCGGGTGCACGAATCCCGCGTCCGTGATCCCATCGACGAGCTCTTGCTTGAGCCCGAGGTCGGCGAACGTCTTGTTCGTGTCGAAGCTCTCCGCGGTGAAGTTCGTGGACTTCTCCTTGCGGTGGCGCTCCGGCTCCTTGTCCGCGGCATCGGAGCGCTTCTTGCCCGAACGCTTGCGGGTGCGCTTCTTCTTGCCGCCACCATCACGGTCGCGACCATCGTCGTCGCGCTCCTCGCGCTCGCCGAGGCGTTCTTCGAGGTCCGCGCCCGAGTCGAGGGATTCGCCGCTGTCGGCCGCGCCCTCGGCGCCTTCCTTGCGGCCGCCGCGCTTGCCGCGACGCCGACGTCGGCGCTTCTTCTTCGCCGGGCCCTCGCCGTCGTGGTTGGTGGTGTTGGTGGTGTCGTCCGCCGGCGCGTCGGCCGCGCTGTGATCGTCGCTCATGGAAATGTCCGCCTCTCGGCCCGGCCTCGTCGCGAACGATCGCGCCGGAGTCAGCCTGGATAGCCCCCCACGACCCGGTGCCGCGGCGGTGCGATCAAGTTGAGCATCATTCTAGCGGCCCCGAGGGGCCAACCTCGGCTCGCTCTTTCTTGCTCTCCCGCCGGAGAGAGACCCGGGGTGCGGGGGCCTACCCCGCATCCCCACCCTTCATCGAGAGTTCCACCAGCACGGCGTGCTTTTGCAGCGTCGCCGATGCCGTCGCCAACGCCGCCAGCCACCCGGCCCGCCCGTCCCGCCACGCCTGTTTGATCACCATCTGCTTGAGGAACGCCCCGATCGGGCTGGTCACGCACCGCAGGCGCGACCCCCGGGCGCCCGCCGCGTGCAGGTTCGTCGCCATCAGCCGGGCGTACCCGGAGTCCTTGGCGAACTGCTCGGCGAACGTCTCGAAGCTCTCGTGCCGCAGGGTGCCCGAGAGCCGTTCGACCTTGCCGCCGCTTGAGCCAGCACCGGTCAACTCCAGCTTGTCGTGCGGGTCGTGCCCGCCCCACGCCGCGGTGCCGGCTCGCACCACCCGCAGCCGCCACTCGGGCTGCCACGCGTGACTCAGAAACCGGCCGCGGTACCAGATCTTGCGGTTGACCATCGCGCCGTCGTGCCCCCGACCGTCGGCGCGCACAAAGTCCGCGATCGACTCAGCCAAGTCTGGCTCGACCGGCTCGTCCGAGTCGAGCGAGAGCACCCAAGGATGCGCGCACGCCTCGAGCGCCTTCTGTTTCGTCTTCACGTGCCCGAGCCACTCGGACCGGATCACCCGCGCGCCGAACCGCTCGAGGATCTCGATCGTCCCGTCGGTCGAGCCCGAATCGACCGCGACGATCTCGGACGCCCAGCCCGCGACGGACGCGAGCACGCGCTCGATCGTGCGGCTCGAGTCCTTGCACACGATCGCCACCGAGATGGGGAGCCGGTCCGCCATGACCTGTGAGCCTACCTCCCTCTCCCCATGGGGGAGAGGGCCGGGGTGAGGGGTCTTCCAACCTCGTACCCTCCACCGATGCCGCCCCCGCCGACGAGCAACCTGCGAGTCGTGAAATACGCCCAAGGCTGGGGCTACGCCGCCAGCGAGTGGGAGCGGGCCCTGGGCGCCATCGACTGGACCAAGCCCCACGCCGAGGGCGGGCCCGAGCGCCTCAAGATCAAGACGCTCGCGGACGGCACCAAGGACGCCACCGTCTGGCGCGCGACGCTGACGCTGGGCAAGCGCGAGCACGAGGTGGTGCTGAAGGTCGAGCCGCTGGATTCGCTGCGGAAGAAGATCCAGGCGTTGCTCAGGCAGACCAAATCATTTCGCCAGTGGCGCGGGGCTGATGCGATTGAATCAAGAGGGTTTCGGGCAGCGCGTGCCCACGCCGTGCTTCGCGAGCGCGGCGTCGAGATTCTCGTAATCGAGTCGTTGTGCGGCCCAAACGTGCTCGAAGCGGTGGCAGACTCGGCATGGCGAATCCGAGATCAGCTCCAACTCGCTGACGCTCTCGGTGACTGGACCTCGGCGCTCTGCCACGCCGGGATCTACAACCGCGATCACAAGCCCTCGAACGTGATCGTTCTGCGCGAACCGGCTGTCACTCTCGCGCTTGTTGATACCGTTGATGTTGATGTGCTGAGCAAGATCGGACGGTTTCTTGAGACCGATTCGGAACTCGATCTTGCGGACATGCTCGCGAAGCTCTACATCGAGGCCAAGGGTGCAGGGCATGCACCCCGACGGGCGCTCTGGGTCCGGGTCCTCCGATCGGCTTGGCTGGCCGCGTACGGCAAGGACAAGCGTGCTGAACAGCACGTGTCATGGCGGGAGGACCGCGGGGAAGTGCTCGCCTCCATTCGCGGTCTCTCGCGCTCCGTAGCTCGCCACGGCGACCCAACCCCCAAGGACGATCCCCTCGAGCGCGGCTAGCCCGCCCTCCCCCGTCCGGACGGGGGAGGTGGCCCGGCGCACGCCGGGTCGGAGGGGGTCTTCCGCAAGACCCCCCCTCAGTCTCGCTCTGCTCGACAGCTCCCCCGTCGGGACGGGGGAGCGGGGTGGCGCGATGCGCCGAGTTGCGCTACATTGCACACCGCGCTATCCTGCGAGCTTCAAATGCCCCCACCCACCGCCACTGCCAAGAAGACCACCAAGCGCGCGCCCAAGCCGGCGCCGGCACCCGAGGTCTTCAAAGCCGCGGCGAGCAAGGGCAAGCCCGCCGCGCGCATCGTGGTGGGTGACTGCCGCGAGATTCTGCCGACCCTCCCCGAGGTCAAGAAGCAGCAGCTCGACCTCGTCTTCGCCGACCCGCCCTTCAACTGGGCCCGCGACTACGACCGCGACCGGACCGGCGAGGCGTGGGACGACAGCGCGATGACCGAGCAGGAGTACCTCGGCTTCACCTACGACTGGATCGACGCCTGCCACGCGGGCCTGCGCGACGGCGGTGCCCTCTGGATCAACATCCCCGACGACTGGGCCGCCGAGATCGTGGTGCACTGCAAGCGCGACCTCAAGATGACCATGGTCAACTGGTGCGTCTGGCATTACCGGTTCGGGCAGAACACCAAGAGCCGGTTCATCAATTCCAAGGTCCACGCGCTCTACTTCGTGAAGGGCAACGCGGGCAAGCGCACCTGGAACGCCGATCCGATCCTCGAGACCTCCGACCGACGCGCGATCTACGCCGACGCGCGCACCGAGACCAAGCGCGACGGCGTCCCGCCGGGCCTGCGCGTCCCCATGGACGTCTGGTACGGCAAGTACTGGGGCCGCATCCAGGGCAACAACAAGGAACGCCGCCACAAGCACGACAACCAGCTCCCCGAGGTCTACCTCGAGCGCGTCGTGCTCGCGTGCTCGAACGCGGGCGACACCGTCCTCGACCCCTTCACGGGCACGGGCACAACCGGCGTCGTCGCCCGGGCGCTGGGGCGGAAGTACGTCGGGACGGAGTACGCCCGCCTCAACGCCGAGCGGGCCCTCCAGCGCATCAAGGCAGGCCCGGTCCGCGAGCTGGGCACTTCTCGGGGCATGTCCACCGCGATCCACGCCCCCCGGCGGGGGTCCTCCCCGAACGCCCCTTGACGCGACCCACGCATTCATGAAACTGAGAGGGATGAGGGGCTCTGCCGCCGCTGTCGCTGCTGTCGTGCTCGCGGGCCTGGCCCACGCGGGCCCCGTGTTCGTCGATTCCGCGGCGGACACCGGGCTCGTCTCGATCTTCGCGCCCGCCTCGGGCTACCCCGGCCAGTTCGGGCACATGGAGGGCGGCGGCGCCGTCGCGGACTTCAACAACGACGGCTGGCCCGACGTCTTCCTCCCCGCCGGCGGCACCGCGCCGGACCGCCTCTTCATCAACCAGGGGCCCGACACCTCGGGCGTCGTGCAGTTCAGCGAGCAGGCCGCCGCGTGGGGGTGCGACGCGACCCACCGCGCCGGCGGGTGCGCCGTCGCGGACGTCAACGGCGACGGGTACGAGGACCTCTTCGTCGTCTCGATGGGCGACACCTCGGGCCCCGCCGCCATCTCCGACAACCGCCTGTACCTCAACAACGGGCCCGACGCCTTTGGGAACTGGGCGTTCACGGACGTCAGCGCCACCTCCGGGGTGCAAGGCCTCCCCGTCTTCCTCGACGGCATGGGCGCCGCCTTCGGCGACTACGACCTCGACGGCGACCTCGACCTCGTCGTCTGCCACTGGTCGAACTTCACGGGCACCGTCCAGCTCCTCGAGAACGACGGCGCGGGCGCGTTCACGAACACAACGAGCCTGCTCCCCAACGCGGGGTTCAACGTCCGCGCGTTCCAGCCGCGCTTCGCCGACCTGAACGCCGACCGGTACCCCGAGCTCATCATCACCGGCGACTTCAACACCTCCGTCATCTACTTCAACACCGGTCCGGGCGAAGCCGGGCACGGGTTCGAGCTGCGCAACGAGATCGCCGGCATCGGGGACGCCGACTGCAACGCCATGGGCTCCGCCCTCGCCGACTTCAACAACGACCTCCTCCTCGACTGGTACATCACCAACATCTACCTCGACTTCTCCGACACCTGCGGCAACACGCTCTACCTCTGCCAGGGGTTCAACGAAACCAACACGCCTGTCTTTGTGGAAGACGGCCAGGCCCGCGGCGTCCGCGAGGGCGGATGGGGCTGGGGCACCGCCCCCATCGACCTCGACCACGACGGCGACCTCGACATCGCCGCCACCGGCGGGTGGTCCACCTGGCAGCCGATCCCATCGAGGTTGTACATCAACGACGGCGCCGCCAACTTCACGAACCAGGCCCCGCAGGCGGGCACCGACTTCGTCGGCTACGGGCGCGGGTACGTCACCCTCGACTTCGACAACGACGGCGACCTCGACCTCCTCCTCATCGCCAACTCCAACACCGCACGCCTCTACGAGAACCTCACGCCCGAGGCCGCGACCAACCGCTGGCTCCGCGTGGACGTCTCCACGAACAACCACCCCTGCCTCGCCCCGGGCGGCTTCGGCACACGGATCCTCGTCACCGCGAACGGCACGACCCAGCTGCGGCACATCGACGGCGCCGAGTCGTACCTCTCCGTCGGGCAACGCACCGCGCACTTCGGGCTCGGGACCGACGACACCGCCGAGCTCGTCGAGATCCTGTGGGCCGACGGCTCGACGACGACCCTCTCCGACGTCGCGGCGGGCCAGATCCTCCACGTCAGCGCCCCGCAACCGGGCGACATCAACGCCGACGGCACCGTCAATTTCGACGACATCGACGCCTTCGTCACCGGGTTCCTCACGGGCGACCTGATCGCCGACCTCGACGACAACGGCGTCCTCAACTTCGACGACATCGACGCCTTCATCGGCGCGTTCCTGGGCACCTCGTGCCACTGACCCGTCTAGGGGTCGTATTGACCGACTATGGATCAGCAACTCGCATTGACCCGAAGACGGGTCAGTGGCACGCCATGGCCCCGCCAGCCGTACGCTCTCGCGTGCCGCTCACACTGCTCATCAAGGCCGTCCCGAACGCCTCGCGCGACGAGATCGCCGGCGTGCTCGACCACCCGGCGGGCAAGCGCGTGAAGATCCGCGTCAGCGCCCCGCCCGAGGGTGGCAAGGCGAACAAGGCGATCGTCAAGCTCCTCGCGCGCGAGCTGGGGTGCAGGCCCGCGGACGTCGAGGTCGTCGCCGGCGCGTCGAACCCGGAGAAAACCGTCGCCTTCGCCGCGGGAAGCGTCACCCGCGAGGCGCTCGACGCCCTGCTCGTCTCCAACGAACGCCGCGGATGAGCGGAGCGAATCCAGCGGATGGGTCGCACCGTGGCCCCGCGGGGTGATCCGCTGGATTCGCGTGCGCTCATCCGCGGCGTTCGACCACCCCCGCCCCACTACCATCGCCCCATGCCCGACGGCACGCACGATCCCTCCCAGCGATTCGCACGCACGCGCGCCGCGCACGCCGACGAGACCGCCGAGGACTACGTCGAAGCGATCGCCCAGCTCATCGAGCACCGCGGCGAGGCCCGCGTGAAGCACCTCGCCGAGCTCATGGGCGTCAGCCACGTCACCGTCTCACGCATCGTCACGCGACTCGCCAAAGAAGGGCTCGTGACGACCAAGCCCCGCGCGCCCATCGACCTCACCCCCGCCGGCACCCGGATGGCCAAAGCCGCCCGCGAGCGCCACGAGATCGTGCTGGCCTTCCTGCTCGCCGCGGGCGTGCCCAAGCGCCAGGCGGAGATCGACGCCGAGGGCATCGAGCACCACTGCTCGAAGGCGACGCTCAAGGCGATGAAGAAGACAACCGACCGCCTCACCAACTAGCCGCGAGCGTCAGCGACCGGCTCTTGGTGCGTGCAACGCGACGCGATGTCTGCAACCCCAAGGGGCCGGGCGCTCACGCTTCCGGCTCGCCATTGGGTTCGCCGCACTGAGCCGGGTGCCGTGGAGACGCCGTCCTCGGCTTCTCCACGACGAATGACCCAACGCGTGGAGAAGACTCCGTCGTCTCCACGGCACCCGGCTGCGCACCGGTTGGTCATAGCACACCCCAAGCGAACGGACCGACGGTCGTCAGCAACAACCAAGCCGACGCGATACTGATGACAACGAGCCGAACCACGCGAAATCGTGTGACTTCAGAACTCGGAGCAATGTCAATGGCAATCGTGCACAGCACAATCGCGAGCCCCTGAATCGCGTAGAACGGCATGAACGCGTAGGCGTTGGGCCCCGTGTACGTGAGACCGCTCGATAACGAGAGCACAACCGCCACGAAAGCTGCAAGCGTGGCCAATCTCAAATCACCAACCTCTGCGGGCGATCTGGGCATGGGGATCTATCCGAGTGGATTCCGGATCGGATCCCTCACCCCGCGCTCCCCACCAACTGATCGTTCGTCTCGAACCGGCTCATCGCCGCAAGCAGTTGCTCGACCTGCTGGTGCGGCGGCATGTTCAGCATCCGCTTGCGCAGCGCCGTCACCGTGCCCAGCGTCTTCGGGTCCAGCAGCAGCTCCTCCTTGCGCGTGCCCGAGCCCGCGAGGTCGATCGCCGGGAACAGGCGGCGCTCCGCGACCTTGCGGTCCAATATCAGCTCCATGTTGCCCGTGCCCTTGAACTCTTCGAAGATCACCTGATCGCCCTGCGACCCGGTATCGACGAGGCAGCTCGCGATCATCGTGAGCGATCCGGCTTCCTCGGTGTTGCGCGCCGCCCCGAAGATCTGCTTGGGGATCTCCAGGGCGCGTGAGTCGATGCCGCCGGACATGGTGCGCCCGGAGCTCGCGTGCTTGTTCGACCGGTTGAAGGCGCGCCCGAGCCGGGTCAGCGAGTCCATCACGACCACGACGTGCTTGCCGGCCTCGACCATCCGCTTGCAGCGCTCGAGCGTGAGCATCGAGATCTGGATGTGCCGGTCGAGGTCGTGGTCGTTGGACGACGCGATGATCTCGACGCGTTCGGGCGACCAGGGCTTGTCCCAGTGTCCCTCCTCGAGCATCTTGGGCGTGCCGCAGAACTCACGCTTGAAGTCCGTGACTTCTTCCGGGCGTTCGTCGATGAGCAGGCCGATGAGCACGAGGTCCTCGTGGTTCATGAGCAGGCCGGTCATGATGTTCTTGAGGAGCGTCGTCTTGCCCGCCTTGGGCGGCGAGACGATCAGCCCCCGCTGCCCGCGCCCGATGGGGCAAAAAAGATCGATCAGCCGGCAGGCTGGCGGGCACCCCGGGTGCTCGAGCGTGAGCCGGGGCTGCGGGTCGATGCTCGTCAGATCCTCGAAACAGGGTGCGTCGGCGAAGGCCTGCGGGTCCATACCCTCGATCTCGAGGAACCGATCGACCACCGGGCGGGGCTTGCGGTTGCCGTTGGGCTTGCCGCGCCGGCGCCTGGGCTTCTTGGGGACGACCTCGACCGTCACCCTGAGCCCGTTGCGCAGCGGATACTCCTCCCCGAACCGTTGCGGAACGAAGGGATCGTCAGCGCTCTGGAGCACCGTCGAGGTCTCGCTCACCTGGCGAACGCGACCTTCGGCGCGCTCCGGCCATTCGAGAATGCCGGTCAGCGTCCGTGTTGACATGCCACTTTTCGCGTGATCACCCCAAACCCGCGCTTACCCAGCCCGGCCCAGGGTCATCGGGCGGAGCACAAACCGCTCCGCGTGTCGGACAAGTATGCGAGCCTATCCGATCCGGGTCAAGCACACCACCCAGAGCCCGATCATCCACACCCCCAAACGCCCACGCCGCGGGTCCCGCCCGCTCATCCCCCTACGATCGTGGCCCATGCAGGTCCTCCAGGGCATCCCGGTCTCGTCGGGCGTCGTGATCGGGCGCGTCGCGGTGCTGGACGACATCGCGTCGCCGCGCATCCCGCGCCGCGCCATCGCGTCGGGGGACGTGGAATCGGAGATCGCCCGGTTCGAGTCGGCCCGCGCCAGCTCCGTCGCCGAGCTGAACACGCTCCACACCGAAGCCCAGGAAGAGCTCGGGCCCGAAGCGGCCAAGATCTTCCTCTTCCACATCGGTGCCCTGTCGGACAAGCGGGCGGTCACGGACCCGATCCATGAGAAGATCCGGACCGATCTCGTCACCGCCGAGTACGCGACCTGGCGCATCCTCCACGAGCTGGCGCAGAAGTTCGCCTCCAAGTCCGACACGACCTTCCGCACGAAGGTCTCCGACCTCACCGACCTCCAGCACCGGATGCTGCGCCACCTCGTCGGCGCGAAGCTCGACGAACCGAAGCGCCTCGAGCACGACACGGTGATCGTGTCGCGTGACCTGACACCCTCGCAGACCGCCGCGTTCGACCGCGACCGGATCGTCGCCTTCGCGACGGACCTGGGCGGGCGGACGAGCCACACCGCGATCGTCAGCCGCGCGCTCGGGCTGCCCGCCGTCGTCGGGTGCTCGCGCCTCACGAAACTCGCCGAGGAGGGGGAGACGATCATCGTCGATGGCACGCGGGGCAAGGTGATCCTCGACCCCGACGACGCCACCATCGCGGAATACCGCGACCTCGATGTCGCCGCGAAGGCGCGCATCGAGGCGCTCTCCAAGCTCGCCGAGCTCCCCGCGGTCACCACGGACGGCGTCGAGATCGAGCTGCTCGGAAACATAGAGTTCCCCGACGAACTCATCAAAGTGCTCGCCGCGGGCGGCACGGGCGTGGGGCTCTACCGCACCGAGTTTCTCTACCTCACCTCGAACCACGCGCCGACCGAAGAGGAGCACTACCAGGCGTACGCCGAGTGCGTGAAGCTCGCGGGCGGGCGCCCCCTCACCATCCGCACGATGGACCTCGGCGCGGACAAGTACACACAGATGCAGGCGGAGACCCCGGAGCGCAACCCGTTCCTCGGGCTGCGCTCCATCCGCTACTGCCTCCAGAACCTGCCGATGTTCAAGGCCCAGCTCCGCGCGCTGCTGCGCGCCAGCGCGCACGGGCCCATGCGCGTCATGTTCCCGCTGGTGACGAACATCGGCGAGTTCCGCCAGGCGCGGATGATCCTCCGCGACGCGATGGAGGACCTCGAAGACCAGGGGCTCGCCTACGACCGCAACATCCCCGTGGGCATGATGGTCGAGGTGCCCTCCGTCGCCCTGATGGCCCCAACATTCGCCCGAGAGGCGGATTTCTTCAGTGTGGGGACCAACGACCTCGTCCAGTACACCCTCGCCGTGGACCGGACCAACGAGCGGGTCGCGAACCTCTACACCCCGGCCCATCCGGCCGTTCTGCGGCTCGTGCGTGATGTCGTCCGCGCATCGGGCCGATACGAGTGCCCGGTGAGCTGCTGCGGCGAGGCCGCGGGGGACCTCGATTTCGCCCCGTTGCTGCTCGGCCTGGGCGTGCGTACCCTTTCCGTGACGCCCTCGGGCATCCCGCCGCTCAAACGCCTGATCCGGGCCCTGAGCCTAACAGACTGCGAACGGATCGTCAAGCGGGCGATCGCGTTCGATTCGGAATCACAGGCCGCGGACTACACACGCGACCATCTCAGACGACTTGCCCCCGAGGTGTTCGACGGTCGTGCCGTCGATGAGCCCACCGGCTTGTAAGCCGGGCGCCAACTCGGGGCGGAACAGACCTCCGCCGACCTCGGCGGGACACGGGCCGCCTGGCCTCGCCCCCGGACCGATCCTCGGATCACCGGCCGCGGCGCGCCGGGTGCCCCCATCCCCCGCGTCGGCGACGCCAGCAGCCCTTCGGGTTCGCTCGGCGGGACCACCACGAGCGCGCGCCTCGGCGAGCGCTCCCCGCCGGATCGATCACGGGCCGCTCGCGCGATTTGCGCAGGAACCACGATGACCGAAGACACGACCCCCGCGGACCTCGCTGCCGACGCAGCACCCGAGGCCCCCGACGAGACCCCCACCGACGCCGTCGATGCCCCGGCAACCGACGAGCCCGCCGCGAAGCCCAAGACCAAGCGGAAGTCCAAGCGCCGGACAAAGAAGAAGGCCGCCACCGCCAAGCCCGCCGACGACACGCCCGAGGCCGAGCCCGAAGCGGACGCCCCCGACGACGAGGCGGCAGGCGACGACGCTTCCGACGGCACATCAGACGACGAGTCGGACATCGAGACATCCGAGGCGCCCGACACAGACGAGGCGCCCAAGCGGTCGCGCAAGAAGTCGCCGAAGAAAGCCGCCAAGAAGTCTTCGAAGAAGACCGAGCGCAAGACCGCCGCGGCGAAGTCGGAATCAGCCGAAGAACCCCCCGCCGAGATGCTCGTGAACTACGCGCCGGGCGAGGAGTGCCGCATCGCGATCGTCGAGGACGGGCAGCTCGAGGAGTTCTACTCCGAGCCGACCAACGCCGTCTCGCGTGTGGGCAACATCTACGTGGGCAAGGTGACCAACGTCGAGCGCGCCATCCAGGCGGCGTTCGTCGATTTCGGCACCGAGGAGAACGGCTTCCTCCACGTCTCGGACCTCCACCCGCAGTACTTCCCGGGCGAGGACGAGGACACCAAGGAGCGCGTGGGCAAGAAGACGCCCCGCCGCAGCCGCCCGCCGATCGAGCAGTGCCTCAAGCGCGGCCAGGAGATCATCGTGCAGGTGCTGAAGGAAGGCGTGGGCACCAAGGGCCCGACGCTGACGAGCTATCTCAGCATCCCGGGCCGCTTCCTCGTCATGATGCCGCAGATGGACCGGGTCGGCGTGTCGCGCAAGGAAGAGGACGATGAAAAGCGCCGCGCCGCCAAGAAGATCCTCGACCAGCTCGACCTGCCCGAGGAGTTCGGCTTCATCCTCCGCACCGCCGGGCTCGAGCGGACCAAGACCGAGCTGAAGCGCGACCTCGCGTACCTCCAGCGCCTGTGGAAGGACATGGAGACGAAGCGCAACAAGGGCAAGGCCCCCCGCCTGCTCTACACGGAGAGCGACCTGCTGCTCCGATCGCTGCGCGATCTTCTCACGAACCGCGTGACGCGCGTCGTGATCGACTCGGAAGCCGCGATCAACCGGGCCGCGAGGTTCATCAAGATCGTCGCGCCGCGCTCGGGCGCCAAGCTCGTGCACTACCAGAGCGACCGGCCGATCTTCCACGCGTTCGGCGTCGAGGACCAGATCCGCCAGATCCACGCGAGGGAAGTCCCGCTGCCCTCGGGCGGCAGGCTCGTGATCGATCAGACCGAGGCGCTCGTCGCGATCGATGTGAACTCGGGCAAGTCGCGCAAGGCGGGCGACGCCGAGTCCAACGCCTACAACACCAACGTCGAGGCCGTGGACGTCATCTGCCGCCAGCTCCGCTTGCGCGACCTGGGCGGGCTCGTGATCTCCGATCTGATCGACATGCGTCACGCGTCGCACCGCAAGGACATCGAGAACCGGTTCAAGGAGCGCCTGAAGCGCGACCGCGCCCGCTCGACGATCCTGCCGATTTCACAGTTCGGCATCCTCGAGATGACCCGCCAGCGCATGCGCGGCAGCCAGGAGTCCATGCACTTCGCCGACTGCCCGACCTGCCACGGGCGAGGTCTGGTCCAGCGCCCCGACTCCGTCGCCGCGGACGCGATGCGCGAACTCGCGGACCTGATCGACCACGACAAGGTGCACCGCGTCGAGGTGGTGGTCCACCCGCGCGTGGCGGGCGCGCTGCTGTCCACCCGCCGTCAGAGCCTGACACGCGTCGAGCTCATGACGGGCAAGCACGTGGACGTGCGCATCTCCGACGCCATCCCGCTCGACCGCGCGACGTTCTACGCGTACGACGAGACCGGCTCGGACATCGAGCTGAGCCGTTTGCCCAAGAAGCGCCCGAACCCCGAGCTGGTCGACTGGGACGCCGCCGCCGTCGCCGGCGATTCGTGGGCCGTGGACCTCAAGGCCGAGGCGGAAGAAGCCGCCTCCACCGGCATCGCCGAGCTCGCCGCGTCTGTCGCCGAGGACTTCGAGGACGAACCCAACGAGTTCATGGAACAGAGCGCCGAGTCTGATGACGACGATCAGACCAGGAAGAAGCGTCGCCGACGCCGACGCGGCGGGCGCGGGCGCCGCAAGGCCGGCGCCGAGGACTCCAACGACTCGGAGCCCGCGACCGAAGCCGCGGACGCCGCGGGGCCCGATTCGTCCGACGACGACAACGCGTCGGACGACGCCGACGAGTCATCGGATGACCAGCCCAGGAAGAAGCGCCGCCGACGCCGACGCGGCGGGCGCGGACGCAACAAGGACTCCGACGCGAACGACAACACGGACGACACCGCGGAGCGATCCGACGACGAGCCCCAGGACGATGCCGAAGCGTCGGACGACGACGAGTCCGCCCCCAAGAAGAAGCGCCGCCGGCGCGGTGGGCGCGGGCGACGCAAGTCGTCGGATGGATCGGACGACGCGTCCGACGCAAAGCCAGCGCCCGCAGAGACACCCGCCGCAGAGGTCAAGCCCAAGCGCCGGTCGCTCTACGGCGCGGGCCGACGCAAGCTCAGCGCGAGCGAGGTGCAGCGGATCAGCCCGGACAAATAACGCGAGACGCCGAGCGTGCCGACGACCCGACCCGAGACCAGCCCCGCGCCGCCCAGGCGGACGCACGACCCGGCGCTCCGCCGCGTCGCGCTGCTCGGATCGACCGGGTCCATCGGGACGCAGACCCTCGACGTCATCAACCACCTCAACACGCTGCACGAGCGCGGCGATCACCCCACGCGATACGACGTCGTCGCCCTCGCCACCGGATCGAACACCGACGCCCTGCGCGCGCAATCCGCGGCGTTCCCCGACGCCGTCACCGCGATCGCGACCGACTCCGACGCGCACGTCGCGCTCACCGGCCCCGACGCCGCGGCGAGCGTCGTCCGCGAAACGGCGCCCGACCTGGTCGTCTCCGCGATCGTCGGCATCGCCGGGCTGCCCGCGACCCTCGCCGCCTTGGAATCCGGCGCGGACGTCGCGCTCGCGAACAAGGAGTCGCTCGTCGCCGCGGGCGACCTGGTCACACGGACCGCGTCGCGCACGGGCGCGCGCCTCCTCCCGATCGATTCCGAGCACGCCGCGATCTGGCAGGCGATGCAAAGCTCAGACCGATCGCCCGTCTGCCCGCCGTGCCGCGCGCCGGATGAAGTCCGCCGCGTCACGCTGACCGCGTCGGGCGGCGCCTTCCGCGACACCCCCGCCGACGAGCTCGCACACGTCACGCCCGAGCAGGCGCTCGCCCACCCCACGTGGGACATGGGCGCCAAGATCACCATCGACTGCGCCACACTCATCAACAAAGCCCTCGAGCTCATCGAGGCCCGATGGCTCTTCGACCTCGCGTCAGACCGGCTCGGCGTCGTCGTCCACCGCGAGTCGGTCGTTCACTCGCTCGTCGAGTACCGCGACGGCAACGTCCTCGCCCAACTCGGCACGAACGACATGCGCATCGCCATCCAACACGCGCTCACCTTCCCGCGCCGCGTCGAGACACGGACGGACCCGCTGAACCTCGCGACGCTCGGATCGCTCTCGTTCGAGGAGCCGGACATCGACCGTTTCCCGGGGCTCGCCCTCGCGTGGCGCGTGATCGACGCCGGCGGCACATCGGGCGCGGTGCTGAACGGCGCGAACGAAGCCGCCGTCGCCGCCTTCCTGGACGGCTCGATCCCCTTCCCGCACATCGCGGACCTCTGCGCGCGCGTGCTCGATGAGCACACGCCGCGCCGGCTCGATTCGCTCGCGTGCGCCCTGGAAGCGGACACCGCCGCCCGCGCCGCGGTGCAGCGCCTCATCGCGGGGGGCGCCTGATGGCCCGCCGCCCGAGCCCCGGGGCGGACGCACGCCTCGAAGCGCAGCTGCAGCAAGCCATCGACATGCAGGTGCGTGGGCAGGTCGCCCAGGCGATCGACATGCTCCGCCGGCTCGTGCCGCGTCACGCCGCCCATCCGGGGCTGAACCACACGCTGGCGCGCATGCTCATTATGTCGAACAAGCCAGAGCAGGCGGTCTACTTCCTGGAGCGCGCCGAGGCGGCGGCCCCGGACCACCCCGATGTCATCCTGCTGCGCGCCAGCCTGCACGAGACCGCGCAGAAGCACGCCGACGCCGTCGCGAGCTACGACGCGATCTTGGCGCGCCAGCCAAACCACGCCGAGGCGCTCGCCGGCAAGTCCCGCATGCTCATCGAGCTCGAACGCCCGGACGAGGCCCTCGCGTGCCTCGAGCGGGCCGTCGAATGCGAGCCCCACGAACCGGGGTACCGCGTCCAGCTCGGCGTTCACACCCTCGAGAACGGGCAGCCGCACGAGGCCTGCGAGATCCTCCGCAAGGCCTGCGCCCTGCGCGCCGACGACCCGGCGCCATTCGCTTCGCTCGCGTACGCCCTGAACTACGACCACCACGCGAGCCCGGAGGACGTCTTCAAGGGGCACGCCGACTACGGCCGCGTCGTCGAGCGCGGCATCCCGGCGCGCACCGCCTTCGACAACACGCCGGACCCCGACCGCACCCTCCGCGTCGCGTTCGTTTCACGCGACCTGAAAGAGCATTCCGTGTCGTACTTCTTCGAGCCCGTGCTCGAGCACCACGACCCGAGCAAGCTCTTCATGGCATGCTACTCGCTGTCGCGCCACAAGGACGCCGTCACCGAGCGCCTGCAGTCCCACGCGGACCTGTGGCGCGACGCGGGCCCGCTGGATTTCACGCAGCTCTGCGAGCAGTTCGCGAAAGACAAGATCGACATCGCGGTCGATCTCTCGGGGCTCGGCGCTGGCAACCGCCTGCTCGCCTTTGCCGCGCGCCCGACGCCCGTTTCGCTGACGTACTGCGGCTACCCGAACACGACGGGCCTGTCGCGCATCACCGCGCGCCTGATCGACGCGATCACGGACCCACCGCCCGAGGCCGACCGGCTCGCCGTCGAACAACTCGCGCGCATCGACGGGTGTTTCCTCTGCTACCGCCCCCTCGCCGACGCACCCGAGCCCGTCCCCGACACCATCGGCGACGGCATTGTCTTCGGGTCGTTCAACGCGACCAAGAAGTACACGCCGCAAACACTGGACGCGTGGGCCGAGATGCTCAAGCGTGTGCCCGGCTCGAAGCTCCTGCTCAAGCACAAGCGCATGCGGATACCCGACGTGCAGAAGCACTTCAAATCCGCCTTCGCCGAGCGCGGCGTGGACCCCGAACGCATCGACCTCCGACTCGCGGTGGACGACACCCGCGGGCACCTCGCCGTCTACGACGAGATCGACATCGGGCTCGACCCGTTCCCGTACAACGGCACCACCACGACCTGCGAAGCGATGTGGATGGGCGTCCCCGTCATCACGCTCGCGGGCGATCGTCACCAGGCGCGCGTGGGCGCCTCGCTGCTGCACGCCGTGGGTCTCGATGAGCTTGTCGCCGATTCGTTCGAGGGGTACATCGACACCGCCGTCGGACTCGCCGGGGATCACGAGCGCCGCCGGGCCCTCCGCGGTGGCATGCGCGCCCGGCTCGCGTCCTCGATGCTCTGCGACGGCCCGGGGTTCGCCGACCGGTTCGAGCGCGCCGTGCGCAGCGTCTGGCGCGACTGGTGCGCCAACCCGAGGTGACCCGCGTGCCGCCCCCCCACCAACAGCCCAACGCCGCTGCCCGCGCCCGGCGCCTGCTCGCGCAGGGCAAGCCGGGCGAGGCGCTCGCGCTCGTCGAGCCTCTGGCGCGCCGCAAGCCGGACGATCTGGAGCTGCTCGTCATCCTCGCCGAGTGCCATCTGCGCCGGAAGGAGCGCGACAAGGCGTTCTACTTCGCCGAGCGCGCGCTCGCGAAGCGCCCCGACCACCCCGAGTTGCTGCTCCTGCGCGCAGACGCCGCGCCGCGCGCCGTCGAGACCGAGCGTCGCCTGGAGTATTACGAAGCCGCGATCGCCGCCAACCCCCGGTCCGCCCCGGCGCACGCCGGGCGGGCCCGCATGCTCGTCAAGCTCGCCCGCGGCCCGGAAGCCGAGCAGAGCCTCCGCCGCGCGCGCGAGCTCGAACCCGACAACCCCGCCCGCGCCACCGCGCTCGCCCAGCACATCGCCGACAACGGCGACGCCCAGGGTGCCTCCGCCATCCTGATCGACGCCCTCGCGGATCATCCGGACGACGCCACGATCCTCAGCACGCTCGCGATCACATCCAACTATGCGATCGGCATGAGCGCCGACCAGATCGCGACGATCCACCGGCGGTTGGGCGCCGCGGTCGCCAAGCCGCTCCGCCCCCGCGGCGTGTTCGACCACGACCCGGACCCCGAGCGCCCGCTCCGCTTCGGGTTCCTCTCGCCGGACATGCGCCGCCATTCCGTCGCGTTCTTCCTTGAGCCCGTGCTCGAGCACCTGGGTGCGTCGCTGCACGCGACGTGCTACGCGATCTCGCGTGCCGTGGACGAGTTCACCGAACGCTTCCAGTCGCACGCCGACGCGTGGCGCCCGATGCACGGGCGGACGCCATCGGAGATCGCCGAGGCGATCGTCGCGGACCGGATCGACGTGCTCATCGACATGACGGGCCACTTCGCGGGCTCGCAAGCGCCCGTCCTCGGCGCGCGCCCCGCGCCCGTCGCGATCACCTACTGCGGGTACCCGAACACCACGGGCATCCCGGGCGTCACCGCCCGCTTCGTCGATTCGATCACCGACCCCGCGCCCGAGGCGGACGCCCACGCGACCGAGACACTCGTGCGCCTGGACCCGTGCTTCCTGTGCTATCGCCCGCCCGACGAAGCGCCCGAGCCCGCGACGCCCGAGGGCCCGTTCACGTTCGGGTCGTTCAACGCTGTGCGCAAGTACACCCCCGAGACGCTCGACGCGTGGGCGCGCATTCTGACGGGCACGCCAGGCTCGCGGCTGCTCCTCAAGCACGAGCGCTTCCGCCAGCCGGACGCCCTCGCGGGCATCGCTGACGCCTTCGCGGAGCGCGGGATCTCGTCAGACCGCCTGGAACTGCTCCCGAACGCTCCGGACCCCGCCGACCACCTCGCGACATACCGGCGCGTCCATCTCGCGCTGGACCCGTTCCCCTACAACGGCACCACCACCACCTGCGAAGCGCTCTGGATGGGCGTGCCCGTCGTCACGTTCGCCGGCGATCGCCACGCGTCGCGCGTGAGCGCCTCGCTGCTCCACGCCGTGGGCCTGCCCCAGCTCGCCGCGGGCGACCGAGCGGGGTACGAGCGACTCGCGTGTGAGATCGCGGGTGATCCCGGTCGGTTGGCTTCGATCCGCACCGGGCTGCGCGCGCGTGTGGCCGCGTCACCCCTGTGCGACGGTCCGGCGTTCGCCGAGCGGTTCGAGCGCGCCGTCCGCGGCGTCTGGCGGTCGTGGTGCGAGAACCCCGTGTAGGATCGCCCATGCAGATCGTCTGGCTCGCGAGCTATCCAAAAAGCGGCAACACCTGGGTGCGGTTCCTGCTGTATTCCCTCCTCCACGGCCCGCCCGCCAAGTCGATCGATGTCTCGAAGCGCATCCCGGACGTGCACCGCCCGATCCCGTTCAGCGCGCCGCCCTCGGGCCCGCTGTACGCCAAGACGCACGCCGCCCTGACCGAGCGCCACCCGCACCTCGACAAATCCGTCCGCGCCGTCTACATCGTGCGCCATCCCAAGGACGTCCTGCTCAGCGGCCTCAACTACCACCGACTCGCGGGCACGGATGAGAAAGCGCTCCCATCGGCCCAGTACGCGCGCACGTTCCTGAACTCGTTCGGGGACCCCATGTGGGCCCGCCAGGGGTACGGCTCGTGGGATCAGCACGTGCGATCCTGGACCGAGACCGACCGGTTCCCCGTGCACACCGTTCGCTACGAGGACCTCAAAACGGACGCGCCCGCGCGGCTGCGCGCCATCGCGGAGTTCCTTGGGATCGACGCCGACGACGCCGCCATCGAGCGCGCCGCCAAGGCGTCCAGCTTCGACGCCCTCCGTGCGCTCGAGGTGCGTGAGAAGGCCGCCGCGCCCGCGGCACGCTCGGACGACCGCCTGTTCATCGGCGACCGGTCCGTCGCGCGCAAGGGCGTCTTTTTCATCAACGCCGGCAAGACCGGGCAGTCGCTCGACCAGATCGCCCCGGGGCTCGACGACGCGTTCGCCAAGTCGTTCGGCACCAGGCACGCCGATCTGCTCGAACGCTTCGGGTACGACGCCTGATCATTCGTCGGGGTAGCCCAGCAGCTCCAGCGTGCGTGCGTAGTCGGGGTTCGCGCGGAACGACTCGAGCAGCCCCTCGGGTGTCTCGCGTCGGGGCAGCGGGCGGATGCGCGCCTCGGCGGCGCCGCGCCCGGTGTTCCCCTTCGCCGTGTCCCCCGTGATCTTGTCGTACGCCGCCCATCGCTGGGCGTACGCCGGGTCGAAGTCCACCCGCAAGCGCTCACAGATGGTCGTGAGCGTCGCGTCCGGGTCCTCGGTGAAGTCTTCGTATTTCACGAACCCCTCGGCGTGCGCCCATTCGGCGAACACCCGGCAGCCGCGCAGATACTCCTCGACCGTCAGCCCCTTGATGACCTCCAGGCGGACCAGGCTCAGGTACTGGTCCACCGGATGACGCACGGTGACCGCCTGCGCGATCTCGAACCGGTCCTCCAGCTCGGCCAGCAGCAGCGGGCGCATCGCCGGCGGGCAGAACGGGCGCCCGATCACGTCCAGGTGCGACCACTCGCGCACGACGAGCGACAACCCGCGCTCGCGCGCCCGTTTGTTGATCTCGGCCATCACGTCGGCAAAACCCAGGCGCTTGCGCGTGCGCGACCAGCTCTTCGCCTCGCCCTTCGTGATCAGGTTGTGCCACGCGACCGCTTGTTGCAGCGGATTGAACTGCTCGGCGCCCAGCGGGTGGATCTCGCTGAGCAGCGCCACCGAGCCCATGGACCCGATGCACTTGGAGATCACCGTCCCGCCGGACCGGGCCATGTGACGCAGCACGCGGATGACGGGTCGGGACATGGGCCCATGGTACGCGCACGAAAAAGCGGGCGGCCCGCGAAGGAGCCGCCCGCCGTGATGGAGTGCAGAATCAGACCCGCGTGATCACTCCTGACCCTCGGCCCCGAAGAGCGAGAAGGGCAGCGAGATGCTCAGGTCGGGCACGTTGTAGATGTATTGCGCGTCCAGGGCACGCGTAATACGCTCGCGGCACTCGGCGAGGTGGGCGCGGGTGTAGGCGTCCGCCTTGCCCCGGGCGCCGTTCGAGAGCGACGCCTCGAGCTTGCCATCAAGGTCCCGCAGCGACTGGGCCGCGAGCTGCTTGATCGGGTTCTCCGACGCGCTCAGCCCGTTGTCCATCATCGACAGGTCGATGAGGCGGCCCAGGTGCTCACGCTGAAGGTTCCGGCGCGTGCTCGAGATCATGGGCTTGCGGGCCGTGAAGCGCGTGCTCGGCGACCCGTCCAGCTCGGACCAGATCGCGTTGGTGATCGTGTCGAACACCTCGGGCAGCGTCAGGGCGTCCTCATCGGCGGGCACGAAGGCCTCGATGTCGTAGACGCGCTGCAGGGTCCGCGGGTTCATCACCTGCGTCAGCGACGACGCCTGGACGCCCAGGATCCGGTCGTGCAGGTCGTAGGTCGCGTCCTGCGTCACGGTCGAGAGGCCCGCCTCGTCCCACCACTTGTCCACGGTCATGTGCCGCAGCATCTCGGGGGTGAGCCCGAAGGCCTCGTCCTGGAAGGCGTTGTCGCACACAAACTGGAGCGCCGCGCGCTGCTTGGCCGCGGGCACCGGCTCGACGGGCGCACGCCCGTCCGGGTCGCCCTTCTTGTCGCGGTAGGTGTACGCCGAGCCGACCCAGTTGGCCATCATGCTCAGCGCCCGGGTCTGCTGGCCCAGGGTGATGTTGTAGCCCGTGCGGGCGCGGGCCCAGCTCTCGCCGTCCTCGACGAAGTGGGTCAGCATGTCCTCACGCAGCTTCTGGGCCAGCGCCATCGAGTTGTTGGCGTAGTCCAGGGGATCGGCCGACAGGGCGTACCGGCGGGCCAGCGGGTCCGGGCCCCACGTGTCCTCGTCGGTGCCGTACTGCAGCTTCGGGTCCGCGGCACGCGCGGCGACCTTCTCGGGGTCGCCGAACCCGTACCCGTACTCGATCGCCCACATGTCGTAGGGCCCGATGTTGATCACCGAGTAATCGCCCTGGACCTCACCAACGCCCGGCATGCGGATGTTGATGCCGTTGTAGTCCATGACCGACATCGACCAGGGCTCCTTGCCCTTCACCTCGTCCGAGTTGATCTCGGCGAGCGTGAAGTAGCTCGACGCCTTGAAGTTGTGACGCAGCCCGATCGTGTGACCGACCTCGTGGGCCGTCAGCTCGGCCAGCGCCGGGCCGACGAACCACTCGGGCACGCCGTCGATGGTCTGCTCGTCGCTGTCCGAGTCCTCGGCGACCTCGGGCTCGTCGTCGCCCTCGTCGTCGGCGTCCTCGGCTTCCAGCGCCGCGCGGATCTCCTCGGGGAGGTTGTCGATCAGCTCGGGGTTCTCCTCGAGCTGCTTCTTCATCATCGCGAGGATGGCCGGATCGACCTTGTCGTCCGCCTCGGCCCGCTCGGCGGCGCGGAGGGCGTCGAGGTGCATGCGCATCTCGGCCATCCCCATCGCCATGCCGCGCGACGCCTGGCAGAACCCGTTGACCTGGCTGATCCGCCCGGTCAGGCCGTCGAACTCGTCGTCGCCGATCAGGGTCGGGTCGGCGTTGAACGCCGGGTGCCCGCCGAAGCGCTGCACGCCGCGCGCCCGCTGCTCGATGATCTCGTCACGCTTCATCGAGGGCGCCAGACGCACGCGCGGGTCCCACTTCGGGTTCTTCGCGAGCCACGCCGTCAGCTCCGGGTCCATGCCCTCCATCGCCAGGTCGGGCAGCAGCTCTTCCCAGCGGTAGGTGAACACGCGGAGCCAGCCGTCGGTCAGCACGACGTCGGCATCAAGGATCTCGCCCGTCTCCGGGTTAACCCGGCTCGGCCCGATCGCCGTCGAGATGTCGTTGCTCAGCCAGCGGATGAAGTTGTAGCGGACGTCCTCGGGGTCCTTCTCCATGTGCGCGCCGGACTTGGAGTCCTGGTAGCGCACCTCGATCGCGCCGTCGATGCCGATGGCGCGGTAGGCCTCGTTCCAGTACTCGATGCCCTCACGCACCCAGCGCCGGTAGCGCACGGGCATCGTGTGCTCGACGTAGTAGATGATGGGCTCCTTGGGCGGCGACAGCTTCAGCTTCGGGTCCGCCTTCTCGAGGTGCCACCGGTTGATCAGGCGGTTGTCCACGTTGTACCGGTCGAACTGACCCAGATCGCGGTAGCTCGTCGTGAAGTACCCGACGCGCTCGTCCGCCTTGCGCGGTTTGTAGCCCGGGGTGCCCTTGATGTGGCTGATCGAGTAGTGGAACTCCTTCATGGTCCCGCCCGCGACGGGGCCCTCGACGGAGATCTCGATGTTCTCGGGGAACGCCTTGACGGACTTCACCGCCGTCAGGCTGCGGTTGAGCCCGCGGGCCTGGTTCCCGAAGAACTCGGTCGCCTGATTCACGAGCAGCGCGTCCATGTCGATGACGGGCTGCCCGCTCGGGCCGGTGCAGACGATGGGCACGTCCAGCAGCACGCGGTCCGTGAAGATCATCTTGACGGAGTCCTTGGACTCCTGGTCGCCCGTCGAGCGGACGTACAGCTGCGGCTCGACCAGCGCGAGCCGGTCGTCGTACTTGCGCCACTGGGTGTACATGTCCCCGCCCTGCAGGCCGGCGAAGATCTGCCCGCCCGCGACGGTCATCGCAAAGAAGTGCTTCTGCGCCTGATACCCGCGGGGGAGCTCGGCGAGGATGTCGCCCGAGTCTTCCTTGACCCACAGGTTGTAGAAGCTCTTGCCGTCCGTCGTGGAGGTGACCTTGGTGTACCCCTCGGAGACGTCCTTGAAGTCCTTGCCGTCCTTCTTCTTGTCGCCGCCGCCGCCGCCGCCGGCCCGCTCGGCCATCGCTCGGATCTCGGCGAGGCTCAGCTGGACGCCGTCGATCGTGATCACGGGCTCCGCGGACGTGTCCGCCGCGGGCTCGGCGGTCACCGAGGCGCCGCCCATAATCACGCTCAAGCCGGCCGCCGCCCCGGCGAGACGCCACAGGCTCCGCCGCTCATTCCTTTTCATCGTGTGCACTCCATCACATGAGGCGTCCGCAGAGCGACCCCGCCGGCACAACCGGCGACGCCCCCCGACATGACTTTCCTGACAATCTGAACCACGTTTCACCCAGGTGCAGGACCGACGCTCGCACGACACGCGGCGGGGCTGCCCCAAAGACGCGCATCGATGCGACATGAGACCGTCCGCGCACATCCTGACCCGGATCGATCGACTATACCGCCAGGCTCCGCCGGGGTTTCGGCCCGTCCATCGGACCAACCCCCACGCGAGCCCAAGATTCCGACCCCCTGCGCGCCCTCTTTTTCACCCCGCATCCGGCATGAACACCGTCAACGCCAGTGTGAGCCCCGCGAACAGGGCCGCGGCGAGCTGAAACGCCCGGTCCTTCGCCGCCAGCTCCGTCGGATCGTCGAACTTTCCCTGCTCGAGCAGCAGCATGGCCCGCAAGAGGCCGTAGGTCGCCGGCAGCATCGTCACCCAGAGCAGGTTGAACCCGAACCCCGCCAGCGGGCCCGAATCGAGCACGATCTGGTACGACCCGTCGCGCGTCTGCACGTAACCCGCGTATCCCAATAGAGTTGCGACCGCCGTGACGACCACGACCATGCGGAGCAGGTCATCGGAGTACCGAGCCTGGACCTTGCGGGCCCCGGTCGCCGCCTCGGCGGACCCCATGGACCGCCGCTCGCCCAACCGTTTCCCAAACGCGAGGAACATGCTGAGGAAGAACGTGACGTTCAGCAGCCACGTGGTCGGCACGATCGCGACCGCCGCGCACCCGCCGATCACGCGCAGAACGAACCCCATGGAGAGCGAGATCACATCCGCGATGGGTCGGTGTTTGATCCAAACCGAGTAGAGCAAGACATTTGCGACGTGCGCCCCCGCCGCGACCGCGACCCACGGGGCGACCGCGCGGTCCAGCAAAAACAGCGGCACCGCTGCGGCGATGAGCAGCGCGACGCCGTACACCCGCGCCAGCCCCGGCGCGATGAGCCCGGACGCGATCGGGCGTCGGCACTTGCGCGGGTGGGTCCGATCGGCCTCGGCGTCCGCCAGATCGTTGAAGACGTAGCACCCGGACGACGCGAGCGCGAAGGTCGCCGCCGCGAGCGTCGCCGCCCAGATCATGGGCCACCACGGGCGGTCCGACTCCTGTGTGAGGTGGTAGAGCGGGCCGATGTAGACAAACGCGCTCTTCGCCCACTGGTGCGGGCGGGCGAGCTTGATCAGCCCCTTCACGACGGACCCGGCGGACGAGGCCGCGTTGCCCGCAGGCGGCTCGACCGCGCCGCTCACCGTGTCACCCCGCTGCGGGCATCAGATTGGAGACCGTCCACGCGCATCCCGTTCCCTCAGTCGGCGATCCGACCCCACCCCGCCCAGCCCGATCGCCCGACAGCCGCCTGCGGGCGTCTAAACTCGACTCCCGAGCGTTTCCCTCGGCCGCCCGCCCGATCGACTTCACCCCCGCTCCCCCCGCGACACCCCCACAGTGCCCCCACGAGCCCGCCCCAGCCCGACGGTGAGCCTGCTCTCGGGGCTCGGGTTCGGGCTCGCGTTCTACGCCGCGGCCCAGGCGGTGGGTTTGTCCGATCTCCGGTATCGCGGCCGGTTCGCGTTCGACGCCCTCAACTATCACGAGCCGACGGTGAGGGTCTTCGCCGAGACGTTCCCCCGGGCGGACGTCTCGGACTACTGGTCCGCCACGACGCCCCTCTACCACTACCTGCTCGCGGGCGTCGCGCAGATCGACGGGTCCCGCACCACCCTGATGGCGGCGGGCGGGCTGTTCACCCTCGCCCTGCTCACGATCCTCGGCGCGTGGTGTGCGCGCACGTTGGGCGTCGCGCTCGGGCTTGCCTTCGCGCTCCCCGTCGCGACGTCGATGTACGTCTTTACGCAGGGCGTGTGGATGCTGCCCGACAACGCGGGGTGGCTGGGCGTCTTGCTCATGCTCGCAGTCGCGTGGCGCCCTCGGTTCGACTGGTTCACGATCGTCGCGGGCGGGATGACGCTCGCGTTGCTCGTCGCGACGCGTCAAATCCACGCGTGGACGGGCGGGCTGATCGTCGCCGCGGCGTGGCTCGGGTCGGCATCGCACACCCCGCGTTCGTTCACCGGCTTGTTCTCGGATCTCCCGATCCGCGCGCGCCGCGCGGTGCTCGGGCTGCTCGCGACCGCCCCCGCCGCGGCGGTCGTCATCGGGTTCATCGCCCTGTGGGGCGGGCTGATCGTGCCGCATTTCCAAGGAAAGTACAGCGGCGCCAACCCCGCGACGCCCGCGTTTTTCCTGTCCGTCACCGGCGTGGTTGCCTGCTTCTTCGCCGGCGCGATCGCGCCCGCGCTGGTCAACGCATGGCGCCGGCACCGCGTGCTGCTCGTCGGGTCGTTGCTCGCGGCGCTCGCCCTCGCGGCGGTCCCCGAAACGAGCTACGACACCGACGCCTGGCGCTACAGCGGGCTCTGGAACGTCGTCCGCGCGCTCCCGCTGATCGCCGGGCGGACTTCGCCGCTGATCCTGATGCTCGCTCCCATCGGCGCCGCGGCCCTCGTCGCGATCTGCACGAGCGTGCGTCCGCGCACCGGGTGGATCCTCGCGGCGACCGCGGCGGGGTTCGTGACCGCCCAGACCGCCAGCCCCGTCCTCTGGCAGCGGTACCACGAGCCGATGGTGCTCATGCTGCTCATCCTCGGTTCGGCCGAACTCGTGCACCTCCGCCGAGACCGTTGTGGTGGCTCGTCCGACCCGGGCCCGCTCGCCCTGTTCACGTTCGTGGGCCCGGTCGTGCTGAGCCTGCTCTTCGTCGGGCTCACGGTGACGACGATCACGAAGAACGCGAACTGGGTGACGCCCGTCCACGACGGCGCCCTTGAGATCGCCCACGCCGCCGAGCCGATCCCGGCCGAGCCCGGATCCGAGACCCCGATCCCGGACCCCTGACCGGCCCGGTTGTGCGGGCACCCCGCCCGAAGTGGCGGGCCCGCCGAACACCCCGCGCGCCGCCCGCGTATCCACCCCCCCGCGAGCGGTCTCCTACCCTCGCATTCGCCTCAGCACGCCCGCCCGCGGGCCGATACCACCGGGACCTCTCACCCGGACACAGGACCGAACGACATGCCCGAATCCAACGACAAGCGCGCCCTCATCACCGGCATCACCGGGCAGGACGGGTCCTACCTCGCCGAGTTCCTCCTCGCCAAGGGCTACGAGGTCCACGGCATCATCCGGCGAGCCTCCTCGTTCAACACCGGGCGCATCGACCACCTCTACCAGGACCCTCACAACCCCGACCCGAAGCTGAAGCTCCACTACGGCGACCTGTGCGACGCCAACGTGCTCGACAAGCTCATGGACCGCGTCAAGCCGCACGAGGTGTACAACCTCGGCGCGCAGAGCCACGTCCGCGTCTCGTTCGATGCGCCGATCTACACCGCCGACACGGTCTCGATGGGTGCCCTCCGCCTGCTCGAATCCGTCCGCGAGTTCAAGGAAAAATCCGGGCAGGACGTGCGGTACTACCAGGCGTCCAGCTCGGAGCAGTACGGCAAGGTGATGGAGGTCCCCCAGAAGGAGACCACGCCCTTCTACCCGCGCTCGCCCTACGCGTGCGCCAAGGTCATGGCGCACTGGGCGACGGTGAACTACCGCGAGAGCTACGGCATGCACGCCTCGTGCGGCATCCTCTTCAACCACGAATCCCCGCGCCGCGGCGAGACCTTCGTGACGCGCAAGATCACGCGGGCGGTCGGGCGCATCAAGCTGGGCCTGCAGGACAAGGTCTTCCTGGGCAACCTCGACTCAAAGCGTGACTGGGGCTACGCGGGCGACTACGTCAAGATGATGTGGATGATGCTTCAGCAGGATGAGGCGGACGATTACGTCATCGCGACGGGCAAGACGATCTCCGTGCGTGAGTTCGCCGAGCTCGCGTTCACGCACGCCGGGCTTAATTTCGAGGACCACGTGGAGTTCGACCCGCGGTACCTCCGCCCCGCCGAGGTCGATCTGCTTCTCGGCGATCCGACCAAGGCGAAGGAAAAGCTGGGCTGGGTGCCCGAGACCTCCGTCGAGGAGCTCGCCGCGATGATGGTTGATCACGACCTCGAGCTGGCGAGCCGCGAGAAGACGCTCAAGGACGCCGGGCACGCGATGCCCGAGTTCACGGGCCACGACCAGTAACCGGAGCGTCCGTTGGACAAGGCCACGATCATCGCGGCTGCCGGGCGCGTCCCCGGGCTCTCCAAGGCCCTGCGTTGGTACGCGAACCGGTACCCCGAGGGCTCCGCCGTGACGATCAAGTCCGGGCTCGCCGCGGGCATGAAGTGGCGGCGTCACCACCGGTACGTCAACGGGTACTGGACCGGGCAGTACGAGCTGCCCATGCAGCGGGCGCTGCAGCGTGAGCTCAAACCGGGCGACTGCTTCTATGACGTCGGCGCGAACGCGGGGTTTTTCTCCCTCGTCGCGGCGAAGCTCGTGGGAGACACGGGCAGCGTCGTCTCCTTCGACCCCGACCCGGACAACGGCTCATCGATCCGAGAGCAGATCGAGCTCAACAACCTCGGCGCGCGCTGGGTTCTGGAGAACAAGGGCGTCGCCGACAAGGCGGGGACCACCACGTTCGAGCGCGACAAGCCGGGTTCGCCCAAGGGGCACCTGCGGGCGACGGGCGCCGACGGGTTCGACGCCGCGGGCGGCAAGGCGATGCAGGAGCTCGAGGTCGAGCTCGTCTCTCTGGACGGCGTGCTCGCGAACCACCGCCCGCCGAACGTGATCAAGATGGACATCGAGGGCGCCGAGATCATGGCGATCCGCGGGTGCGAGCGTGTGCTGAGCGAGGCGCGCCCGACGTGGCTCTTCGAGCTGCACGGGCCGGAGACCGAGCGCGCCGTTCGCGGGGCGCTCACGCGTCACGGGTACGCGTACTTCACGGTCGAGGGCGCGCCGATCGGCGACGCGGTGCCCGAGCTGCCGCGTCACTTCATCGCGCGTCCGTCTTGACGGTCTTGGGCATGACCATGATCCAGCGCAGGGCCGGGCGCACGCGCGCCGGGACCGACCCGATCACGACGCGCACGTCCATCGGGCGCAGCCGGCGAAGCCCGATCGCGTAGAGCACCACGAACACGCCGCCGAGGATGAGCAGGCGCGCCCCCGCGAGCGCGAGCTCTTCCGTGGTCGAGTGGCTGGGCATCCTGACGATCGCGGGCAGGACGTACGCGGCGTCGATCCAGAAGCTCGCCGCCGCCGCGGCAATCCCGATCCCGATCGCGGGCAGGATCCCGCCGAGGATCCGCACCGGGCTGACCCCGATCGTGCGCAAACCCACGACCATCAGCGCCAGCGCCGCGGTCCCGTGGTAGGCACCGAGGACGAGCGCGTACGCGCGGACGTCGTCGGTCAGCACCCCGACGATGCCCGCCGAGAGCATGACGCCCAGCGCCATCGCCCACATGAGCACCGCGCGCGAGACGAACCGCCCGCGCGACATCATCGCGGAATTGAACACCACGATCATCATCCGCAACGGGAAGAAAATCGCCAGGATCTGCACCGGCACCACGGCGTCCGCCCACTTGGAGCGCCACACGATCTGCTCGAGGGGCCCGATCACGCACGCCGTCCCCAGCGCCAGCGCCGTCCCCAGCACGACGAGCACCCGCGCCGCGCGCACCACCCCCTCGGCGTGGCGCTCCGGCTCGCCCGCGAGCACCGACAACGCCGGGAACAACGCGGCCTGCAGCGACACCGCGATCAGCACGTTCGTCTGGTCGATCAACTGGAACGCGAAGTAGTACACGCCCACGACCGACGCCGCGTGCAGCAGGCTCAGCACGAGATAATCGCCCGTGTTAATCAGCGAGTTGCCGATCTGCCCGATCACGAGCCAGATCGTGCGCTTCAGGATCGCGGGCCACGCGCGCAGCTTCGGGCGCCGCATCCAGGGCGTGTCCCGCGTGACGGACCACCCGTACGCGAACTCGACCAGCGCCACGATCACCCAGGGCAGCGCGAGCGACATCGCCCCGAATCCCATCAGCGCCAGCGTGATCATCGAGCCGTAGCGGGTGAACGAGACGAGCACGTTCAGCTCGGCCAGCCGGCGGTACTGCAGGTCCGTCGCGATCTTCCCGCGGAAGACCGCCGGCATGCCCGCGAGCGCCACGCCCAGCCCCATCACGGCGAGCAGCCCCCCCACCGGCTTGCCCGAGCCGACCGCGAGGATCGGGCCCAGGATCGCGAGCAGGGAACCCGCGGCGACGCTCATGGTGACGCTCAGCCAGAACGCCGGGCCAGACAGGCGCTCGTATTTCCGCGCCCCGCGCTGGATGATGAGCTGGCGGACGCCGCCGTCGCGGAAGACGGCGGCGAACCCGGCGACGCCCGCCGCGAAGGCGAAGAGCCCGAAATCGGCCTTTGCCAGCACCCACCCGAGGACGACGTTGCTGACGAGCGCACCGAGCTTGCCGCACGCCGCCGCGACCATGAGCCACGAGACGCCCTGGCCCAGCTGGGCCCCCATCGGGTCGGGCGTCGTGACGACCGCCGACTCGATCGGGTCTGTCTTCGAACTCGAATCCCAGCGGGTCATGCGTCACGATCCTACCGGCACCCGCGGCGCCACCTCAGAACCCGGCCCGTGCGCCGGTCTAGGGTTGTCGTCATGCCGACGCCCCGCGAGACACTCGAATCCAAAATCGACGACGCGTCCGCCCTGATTGGGATCGTGGGGCTGGGGTACGTCGGGCTGCCGCTCGCCCGGGCGTTCCACCAGGCAGGATTCCGCGTGCTCGGGTTCGACGTCGATCAGTCCAAGATCGACGCCCTCGCCCGCGGCGACAACTACCTCGCCCACCTGGGCAACGACTTCGTCGAGGAGATGGTCGCATCGGGAACGTTCGAGGCGACCGCCGACTTCGGACGCCTGGGCGAGCCCGACGCCGTCCTGTCGTGCGTGCCGACCCCCCTGGGCAAACACCTCGAGCCCGACCTGAGCTACGTCGAGCGGACCACGCGGGACATCGCCAAGACCCTCCGCCCGGGCCAGCTCGTCGCGCTCGAATCGACCACCTATCCGCGCACGACACGCGACGTGATGCTGCCCGTTCTCGAAGCCACGGGCATGACCTGCGGCGACGACTTCTTCCTTGCCTACTCCCCGGAACGCGAGGACCCGGGCCGCCAGGACGCCTCCACCCAGACCATCCCGAAGCTCGTGGGCGGCATCGACGCCGAGTCCGGGAGGCTGGCCCACAAGCTCTACTCCATGGCCATCTCGTCGGTCATCCCCGTCGCGTCCGCCGAGATCGCCGAGAGCGCGAAGCTGCTCGAGAACATCTTCCGCGCCGTCAACATCGCGCTCGTCAATGAGATGAAGGTCGTGCTGAGCGAGATGGACATCGACATCTTCGAGGTGGTCCGCGCGGCGAGCACCAAGCCCTTCGGGTTCATGCCCTTCTACCCCGGGCCCGGGCTCGGCGGGCACTGCATCCCCATCGACCCGTACTACCTCACCTGGAAAGCACGCGAGGTCGGGCTCTCGACCAAGTTCATCGAGCTCGCCGGCGAGGTGAACCGCTCGATGCCCAAGTACGTCGTCTCGCGCCTCGTCGAAGCGCTCAACACACGCGGGAAGGCGGCGAGCACCTCCAGGGTCCTGGTCCTCGGGCTCGCGTACAAGCCCGACGTGGACGATGTCCGCGAATCGCCGACGTTCGAGCTCATCCAGATCATGCAGGGTCTGGGGGTGGACGTGTCGTACAACGACCCGCACGTGCCCAAGACGCACGAGATGCGGCACTACGACATCGACATGGCATCCGTCCCCCTGAGCGCCGAGACGCTCGGGACCTACGACGCCGTGGTCATCGCGACGCACCACAAGGCGTACGACTGGCAGATGATCGCCGACCACGCCAAGCTCATCATCGATACCCGCGACGCGCTGCGGTGCGTTGACGGGCCGCGCGACCACATCGTCATCGCGTAGCCCTCAGCGACGCTCCACGTCCACAGCCTGCAGCGCGTGTCCGCCGACCGGCCCGGGGTGCACGTCGTACCCGCGCACGCGCCAGGCGGGATCGACGAACGTCAGATCGATGTGCCACAGGCGCGGGATGAACGACCAGCCGGACTGCTGGGGCTGCCAGCTCGCGTCGGGCCCGAACCCCGCCGCGCTGTGCGCCTCGGTGAGCCCGTCCACAATCAAATCGAGCGACGCCGAGCCGCGCGGCGCGTTGAAGTCTCCAACGACGACGTCCGGCGCCGGGAAGCCCCCGGGCGCGTCCGCCGGGCGCCAGAGCCCGACGGCGTTCGGCGCCTTCGCCGGGCCCGCCCACATGTCGATCGCACGCCGGGCCTCGCGCATGACGTCCATGCGCCATAGCCGTGGGTCGCTGGGCAGATCAACCACCCACACCACGAGCGACCTTCCGAGATCGGGGTACCGCGCCGATGCGTCGAACTCAAAAAACGCGATCCGGCCGTGGTCCCACCATGTCACCCATTCGCGGTCGGTGTCCGCGAGCCGGTGCAGCGGCGCCTCGCCCGAGCGCACGATCGGGAACGTGCTCGCGACCGCGAAGCGCCCGAACCGCGCGAACGTCGGGCGCGCCGGGTCCTCAGAGTCGCCGATCCGCGTGAGCCCTGTCAGCAGCGGCTCGAAATGCTCGTCCCGCCTCGGGTTGGCAACAACCGCGATGTCCGGGTCCAGATCCAACACCGCTTGCGCGAGGTCCGGGCGTCCGGGTGCCTGCGCCAGGTTCCAGTGCACGATCCGGACCGGGTCGCCCGCGCCCCCGACGCGCACCACGCGGTAGAGCCGCCATTCGACGAGCGCGACCCACACCGTCGCGACCAGGCACGCCACGAGCAGGAACGGCCGCACGAACGCGCCGCCCAACCTCGTGCTCAGCGCCCCGAGCGCGGCGCTCACGCCCCACGAGATCCACGCGAGCACGAGCACAGGCCAGCTTGGCACCCACCACACGTACTGCGACCAGTGCGATTCGTCCGTCAGCACCGCGCCGAGCCCCCACACGAGCAGCACGGCGGCGCCCACGAGCGCCGTCAACCGCGCCGCCCAGGGGAGCGCCCGCCGGCGAAGCCACTTGATGGGTCCCTTGGGGGGCTCGCGCATCACAGCATCATTGCGCGCCCGATGCGACAAACCCCGACGACCTCCGAGCCGCGGCTTCTGACCACGCGGTCTCCCAGCCGCACACCCAGAGGGCACAGACCCTCGCGTGGGCTGAAGCCCGCGGCTCGGAACCCGTGGGTCCCCGTCCCTACCCTTCGCCCCCGGAGGACCGCCATGAACATCGCCTGGCCCGACCACAAGATCATCGTCACCGGCGGTGCCGGCTTCCTCGGGCACCACGTCCTCGAAGGCCTCAAAGCCCGAGGCGTGCCCGAGTCCTCCATCTTCGTCCCGCGTCGCAAGGACTACGACCTCACCGAAGCCGCGGATGTCGGGCGGATGTACGACGACGCGTTCGGCGGCGCGTGGACCATGGTCATCCACCTCGCCGCCGAGGTCGGCGGCATCGGCGCCAACCGCGAGAACCCCGGCCGATACTTCTACGCCAACATGGCCATGGCCCTCCACCTCATCGAGCAGGCCCGCACCCGCGGCCTCATCGACCGCGGCGGCACGTTCGTCCAGACCGGGACCATCTGCGCCTACCCAAACCTCACCCCCGTCCCCTTCAACGAAGACAACCTCTGGAACGGGTACCCCGAAGTCACGAACGCCCCGTACGGCGTCGCCAAGAAAGCCGCATGGCAGATGCTCGACGCGTACAAGCTCCAATACGACATGCACGGCGTGTACGTCCTGCCCGTGAACCTCTACGGCCCGCGCGACAACTTCAACCTCCACTCCTCGCACGTCATCCCCGCGCTCATCCGCAAGTGCATCGAGGCCCAGGACCGAGGCGACGACCACATCGAGGTCTGGGGCACCGGAAGCGCCAGCCGCGAGTTCCTCTACGTCGAGGACGCCGCCGACGGCATCCTCACCGCCGCCGAGAAGATGGAGGGCCCCACCCCCATCAACCTGGGCACGAACATGGAGATCACGATCCGCGACCTCGTGCACCTGATCGCGAAGCTGACCGGGTTCGCGACCGAGGAGACGATCGAGAGCAAGATCCGGTGGGACTCGACCAAGCCCGACGGGCAGCCGCGGCGGTGCCTGGACGTCTCCCGCGCGAAAGAGATGATGGGCTGGCAGGCGAAGGTCGGGTTCGAGGAAGGGCTCGAGCGGACCATCGCGTGGTTCCGCGAGCACCGCGAGGACGCCGACGCACGGATGTAGCACCGCATGGGGAAACGGGCGGACACCATCTGCAGGATTCTGCTGATCACCGCCGCCGGACTCGGCGTTGGGGCGTGCCTCGGCGGCATCATCGGCGGTGCTGTCGGCTGGCGACTCGCATTCCACGAGCAGGACGGCGCAAGCGAGATTGTGTTCCAGGCGGGCACCGGCCAACCCGTGCCAGAGTTCTGGATCGCCGCGTTCAACAACGAGAACGAGCCCATGCTCCTCCGGCTCGAAGACGTGGGCGCACTCGTCACCCCCTGGACCGTCCGGCTGCCCACGACGCACGGTCCCGTCGCGCGCGGCCCGTGGGAGGGCAACATGCCGCGCGGCGACCACCCCTTCCACAGCGGCGGCATGAGCCGGTCGTTCGCGCTCGACGATGCCCGCGACCACGCCGAACTGGTTCTCTACCGCTCGGATGTCGAGGGCGGTTGGATTCGGTTTTACTACGTGTACGAGATCCGCAGCGGAGCCATCACGCCGCGCTTGGTCCGGCGCGAACGCATGGGCAACGACTGGGGCACGCTCATCATGATGGGGTCCGTCATACAAGGCGTGGCGATCGGCTCTACTTCCGGTCTCGCGCTGAGCCTCATCGGCGGCGGGGTATCGGTGTCCCGAAGGGCTCGGAGCGACACGGACTCGTACACGCATTGGAGAAAGGACTAGTTGATGAACATCGAATACCGGCTCACTCGGCTCGAGCGCTCCGCCACTCGCTGGCGAGCCGCGGCGGTCGTCACAGGCGCCTCCCTCGCGGGCACCGTCGCCCTCGGGCTCGCCCGGCAGGACACGCCCCGCGATATCGAAGCGGGCACGATCCGGGCGGACCGAATCGAGATCCGCTCGTTCGCTGATCAAGACGCGCACGCGATCGTCATTCAGAGTCAGGACAACGGGACCGCGACCATCGACGTCTACGGCTCGGACGGCGAGATCCTGACGCAGTACGGCACCAACTTCGAGGGCCAAGCCGCCGCGCTCTCGTTCTTCTCTTCCGAGGGGAATCTCCTCGCACAGTCCGGCTTCGCGCCGGATGACCATGGGCTCAAGGGCATGCACTCCGTCTTCCACGAGAGCGGCGAGATCGCAGGTACGCTCGTCGGTGGACCCGACGGCGGCGTCGTGTTCGCCCTCCGCGCCCTGGGCGGGGCGCAGCACGCCGTGCTCCGCGCGTCCGAAGCCAACGGTTCGGGGCTCATGCTCTACCAGGGTAATTTGCCGGCCGCCACCCTCATGATCGACGAGCACAACCGCGGCGCTCTGAGTCTCCGCGACTCGGACAACGTGGAACTCATCGGCGCCGGCGCCGACCCGGACGGCGCCGCGAGCATCTACGCTGGCTGCCCGATCACGGTGTACGACGACTCCGGGCGGGAGCATGTCGTGTTCTTCACCGCTGCACCCCAGGACCACGCCGAACCCTGAGCCACGACCGGCCGGCAATACGTTCCCGTCGGTGTTGCCCGGCGAGAACGCGAGCGGGGGCTACCCCTTCACATCCTCCAGCGACGCCCCAAAGTTGATGTGGAACGGCGCTCCGTCGATCACGAGCGCGGGGACGCTCTTCACGCCCGCGCCCTCCGCTTCGCCGATACGCCCCTTGTCCTCGCCAAGGTGCACGTGCTCGACCTCGAACGCCGCGGGGTCCAGCGCGTCCGCGACCGATTTCTCCGCCTGGATGCACACCGGGCACCCGGCGTGGAAGAACGTTGCCTTCTTCATCACGAATCTCCTTCCGGCATCGCCGGCGTTAGAAATCACCCTCGTTCACGTACGGGTAGCTCCACAGGATCGCCTGCATGAGCACGCTCTTGACCCACGCGGTGTGCATCGCGTCCACCTCCGCCTCGCTGTGCCCGCCGCGCTCCAGGAACGGCCGGATCGTCGTCGTCACCGGGATCGTGAGCGCGACGAGATGGCGGAACTCCACCTGGGCTGTTGAATCCGCCCCGTCGGTTGTGTTCTTGCCCGGCGCGTGGTGGCGTCGCCCGATCTCGAACTGATAATCCAGCCACGCCTGGTCGTACTCCGCGTCGGCCGTATCGAGCACCCAGCGCTCGAACCGGGCCCGGACGCGAGCGAGGTACTCCCCATCCGGCTCGCCCGTGGCGTTGACGCGGAAGTGCGCCAGCAAGTGCGGGTTCGCACCGACAAACCCGTACCACACGCCGACGAGCTCCTCGACGTTGGGCTCGAGCACGGCGCGCGACATCCGCAGCGCCCGCACGTCCTCCTCCGTGAACAGCAACGAGGCTTGAAGTTCCTTGAGCGCATCCAGCGAGATCGGCGCCCGCGGCAGCGACCGGTCGCCCAGCGCGTACCCCGGGATCGTCTCGGGCCCGCGCGCCTCGAGCGTCCCGCACCCCCCGCCGAGCAACGCGAGCCCGGCGACCATCCACCAACCTGTCTGCATGACCGTCTCCTTCGAAAGTGGTCGAACGAGCCGATCGAATCACGCCCCGGGTTCCGGTGTTCCGCGCCGAACCGACCGTGTCCGGTTTGCGCGTTACGATCAAACCGGTCGGTATTGGCCCGCGGCGTCGCACGCACGCCGGGGTGCCCGGAGAATCCCGGATGACGAACGACAGAATCGACCGGGCCGAGGCTTTCCACCGGGTGTCGGACGTGCTGGGGTGCAAGTGGACGCTCGCGGTCATGGCCGAGCTACAGCGCGGCGCGTCACGACCATCCCAGATCGAGCGCGCCCTGCCCGGGCTGACGAGCAAGGTGCTCAGCGATCGGCTGCGCAAGCTCGAACACTTCGGACTCGTCGAGCGAGAAGCCTTCGCCGAGGTCCCGCCGCGGGTGGAATACACCCTCACGGGCCGGGGACGCGAGCTGGGGGCGCTGGCCGAGCGCGTCGATGCCTTCGTGCACGCGTGGTCCGATGCCGAGCACGCCGGCTGACCCGCCCCGGGGCACGGCCGGTTTCACGGCCCGGGACACCAGCACCCCATTTTAACAATCGTCCCCAGAGCCCCGTTCCGCTCTTCCCAGCGCCATCCGGTCACAAAATCTCTCCCCCAGCCCGGTTTCGGGGGTTCCAACGCGGTCCGTGCTCCAATACCATGCACACGCGGTCGAAAGGCCGCGGGAGTGCCAGAGAGAGAATCACGCCCGCTCCGGGCGTCCAAACGGAGAGACGTTCATGAACCGTTCTGTCATCAGCGCCCTCGCGCTCTGCGGCGTTGTCGCTGCGGCGTCGGGCCAGACCGTGACGTTCACCGGGCTGCAGCACGGCGAGATCATCACCAACCAGTTCGACCCGTTCTTCACCATCACGGTGGACAACTTCTCCGGGCCGGACATCGGCGCGATCTACGACACGACCACCGTCGGCGGCGCGGACCCCGACCTTGAGGACCCGTGGTCCGGCGGGAACCTCGCCGCGAACACCGTCCTGGGCAACGTCCTGATCATCGCCGAGAACGACCTCGACGCGAACAACGACGGCATCCTCGACAACCCCGATGACGAAGCGGGCCGCCCCGCGGGCACCATCACCATCGACTTCGCCCAGGACATCACCGAGTTCGGGTTCGACGTCGTGGACATCGAGGGCACCGTCGAGCAGTCGAGCATCGAGTTCTGGCTCAACGGCTCGCAGGTCGGTTCGACCATCCAATTCGACGAGTTCGAGGCGGGCGGGCTGTTCGACTCGGGCGTGATCTACGGCGACAACTTCGCGAACCGCGTCTTCCCCATCACCGCCGCGGCGCTGGGGGGCACCGCCTTCGACCGCGTCGTGTTCAACGTGGGCGGCTCGGGCGCGTTCGACAACTTCGTGATCCCGGGCTCGAACTTCCCGGCTCCGGGCACCGCCGCCCTGCTCGGGTTCGCGGGCCTCGCCGCGTCGCGCCGCCGGCGCTGATCCGACCCATCACTCGCAAACCGAAGGGCCCCTCACGGGGCCCTTTTCTGTGCGCTCATCCGTTGCCGTCGGTCGCGTCAGGATCTCCGGCGGGCTCGGATTCCTCGGCGGCGTCCGGCGCCTCGATCGCTTCGAGGCGTTTGGTCATCTCCGCGGCGTCCTCCCCGTCGAACGTCGCGAGCCCCTCGAGGAACTTCCAGACCGGGTTTGGCTTGCTCACCCGCCCGGGCTCGGCGTTCGCCCACTCGAGCTCGACGCCCTTGACTTCGATCGTGCCGCCGTAGATCCGCGTGATGTCGGTCGTGCCCATCGCGAGGGACGTGTCGGGCTCGATGACGATGTCGATGGTGGTCGCGTCGAACCCGTCGGGGATCGGTTGAACGCGTTCGCCGTCCCACGTGATGGAGTACCCGCGGCGGCCGGGGTCCTTGCCGCGCATCACGACGGGCGCGATCGTCCACTCCTTGCCTCTCCACTCGGACTTGGCCCACCCGACGACGGGGCACGGCAGCGCCGACGAATCCTGCAGGTTCAGGTTCACCTGGCTGCCCATCATCCCCGTGTCGTACACCCAGCCCCGCGCGTGCCGCCCCAGCGCCTCCTCGATCTCAGCGGTCTGCTCGGGCGTCGGCGCAACGATCTCGATGAGCTCCGAGCCCGACTCCAGGATCGTGATCGGGACGGACCCGACGATCTCGCGGGTGAACTCGTCCATTTCCTGACCGGGCTGGAACGTCATGCCCCGGTTCATCGCGTCTTGCGGGTAGACCGACATGCGGACGACGTACCCGAGCCGTTGCGTCCCGAGGACGACTCCGGTGGGAACCGTCGTGGTGTACGTGCCATACACGTGGTCGTTCCCGCCGCCGAACCCCGGGTTACGCCAGACGTTGAACCCGCCGAACTGGTTCACGCCCATCCCGAAGCCGGGCCGGTCGAGGTTGACGGGCGTGGACCCGACCGCCACGTGCTGCATGGAGAGCATGCCGCTGATCTGGGTGCCCGTGCCCGCGCGCACGGAGTCGATCTTCGCCTCGAGCTGCACGGGCCCGCCCAACGCCACGCGCTCGCGGGCCTCGAAGGAGATGCGGACCGCGTTGAGGTCGAATGCCGTCTTGACGTCGCCGCCGAGCGTGCCCCGGACGACCTGCTGCTCGATGAAGTCGCCGAGCCGGTCGTCCCAGATCGCGTTCTCGTTTTTCTGGACGTCGAGAATCGCGTGGGCCGCCCGCTCGACATCCGCGCCCGTCAGCGTCCCCGCGGTGTCCCGGCGGACGAGCTCGCGGGCGAGCGCGTCGATCGCCGTCGCCCCGCCCTGCTCGGCTTCCCACGAGAGCAGCCAGACGGGCTTGTGCGCCGACCAGTCCACTCCAACGGCGGAGCCGAGCGCGACCGATGCCGCCAGCGCGAGCGGGAACCCCGCGAGCACGATCCCGAGCGTGAGCACGACCGGGCGCTTCTTGCGGAGCCCGTGCTTCACGCCCTTGGCGCGCTTGAGCCCGCCGCCGCACTCGGGGCAGGTCACGCCGTCGGGCAGGACGGAGGAAAGGTCGAACCCGCAATCCCCGCAAACCGGGGTGTCGCTGACGCGCCGCCCGCGCCACCCGATGACGATGAGGAGAAGCCCGACCAGGGCCGCCGCCAACACGCCGAGCATGATCTGGAACACCATGCGCACCTCCAGCCGCCGATGGTACCGAACACGGGCCGGATCACGGCATCAAACTGAATCTCAGCCCGTGCATACCGTGACAGCGTGAGCGAGCTCCCCCGGTTCTGCATCCGGTCCGTCACACCCGCCGAGCGCCGGGCGCTGGAGTCGCTCGACCCGCCCGTTCGCCCCCACGACTGCATCGGCGCCTGCACGGACTGCTTCCACGGCCCCGTGATCACACGCGGCGACACCCGCCTGCCCGACGACGAGGTCG
>JAUHXM010000096.1 GCA_030426605.1 Phycisphaerae bacterium
CAGCGGCGGCCAGGACATCGTCAACTTCGCCGAAGAAAGATTCCTGCACGCCGGGATTGTCGGCGGTGCCTCGTACGGTCGGCACGAGCATCACAACACCCTCGTCGCGGTAGGCCGATGCGGACTGATCATTGTGAATCGGCCCCCGCGTCCAGATCCCATTGCCGCCGCGTGCGGCTGGAAATCCGCCCGTCAGCCACACGATCGCAGGGCGGCGTTCTCCCGGCTCTATGTCGGTGTGAACCGAGAGATAGGCCCGCATGGGGCCGGCCGGCGACTCGTACTGGACAAGCGAGAAAACATCAGGCGGAGGCGGATCGAGCGGTCGATCCACGCGCCGTGTCTCGATGAGGCGAGTTTGGAAGCCGCGCCGCGCCCCGACGAGCCCGTCCTGCGCCGCCGCGGACGGGGCGGCGGGGAATGACAGGAGAAATGCGAGTGCCACCAAGAATAGATCGCGTCGCCCACTTCCATCACGCGACGAAGCCTGTCGCCAAGGATGGAGATGGAACGATCTGCAGTGTTCGTTCGCGCGGCGCGTCTTCCAGAGCGTCCGATTCATCGCATCCCTCAACCAGTCCTGAAATCCAGATGCTTGTTGGAGAGTTCTTCGAAATGATGACTCGAGAGTTTCAACCGGGATTGTCGGAGTTCAGGGTTGGGGAAGTCAACTCTGCCTCATCAACGGCGTAACTCAGTCTCCAGCAACGACAAAGCCATTTGATGCGAACATCAAATGGCTTTATACCGACCAAATCGGGGGTGAAAGTAGACCAGTTGAATTTTCCGGCCCAGACCAGCCATTGGAATCTAGAATCGGAGGTTCTGGTGTCACGGTGAGACTTCCGAGGTTTTAATCTCTGCGAGGACGAGTGGTGCCACGACTTTAGAGAGTTGGATGCAACCGGACGTGAATTGGCTGACTTCAGGACGACTGCCGCCTCGACATGTGCCCAGACCGGATGGCCGCGTTCCTTGAGAGCTTCCCATTCGGCAACAAGGGCGAGCGCCCTCCGCGTCGCTGCCCTCTCTTGGGGGCCGGAGTCGTGGACTCTGGGCGTAAGCTGACCGTCGCGGCCAATGTGCTTGCCGATCTGCTTGCGGTAGCGCCCGCGTTGGGCTTGCTATGTCTCGCTGATGTTCATGCCCCTCGTCATGCGTTCGACACGTGTTACGAGCGGTGAGTTTCACCTGCAAGTGCGGAAACCGGTCAGCCGGACGCTGGGGCTCAACATACCGGTTGTGTAAGACGCTCGATTCTGAGCGCACAAAAACGGAAGCCACTTGTTTCCAAGGGCTTCCGCTTCGAATCGGGGTGAGAGGATTTGAACCTCCGACCTTCTCGTCCCGAACGAGACGCGCTACCAAGCTGCGCTACACCCCGCGGTGTTCCCAATGTCGGCTGGTGGCCGCTGGGGCTGAAGCATAGACCCGGAGCATGCCCGCGTCCGCTTCGTGAGTCGGACAGATCGCGGACGGTGCGTGTCCGGTTCGCGGGGGTGATGATCGTCACAAAATGACCTCCCCCGCCCGGCTTCCCCTCGTGCCAGGGGGAGACCGTGCCGATCGTGCGGGTCAGGCACCTCGTCTGGTGTCCCATCACGCCCGGCCAGGATTCCGTCCCTTGACCCAGTCCGAGTCATCAACCCGGATTTCCGAGTCCGCCCGGGTCGATCGCAAGCCCGCCTGGTTGCTGGCGATGGCCTTCGCGGTGTTGATCGCGGCGGGGATCACGGGGATGGTGCGTGCCGGGGTTGCACCCATGCCGGCGATGCTGCTGATCGTTGGCGTGCCGGCCGCGTACGTGCTCGGTCGATGGTCAATCCGCCACACGCCGGCGTCCCCCGGCGGGGCCCTGCCGGGCAGCGGATCGGCGGACGACCCCATCGACGCCATCAGCCGGATTGCCAAGATCGGGACGTGGGAGCTCGATCTGGACACGATGACACCGTTCTGGTCCGACGAGGTCTGCCGCATCCACGGCGTCGCACCCGGGCACATCCCAACGCTCGAGGAAGCGATCTCCTACTACGCCCCGGAGTCGAGAGAGCGGATCGCGGGGATTGTCCGACGCGGCATCGAGGACGGCACCCCGTGGGATCACGAGTTGCCGTTCGTGGCCGCGGACGGCACGCGGAAGTGGGTTCGCGCGATCGGCAGCCCCTTGATGGACAACGGCGTGTGTGTGAAGCTCTGGGGAGCGTTTCAGGACATCACGGAGATGCGCCTCACCCGGGATCGGTTGGAGGCCAGTCAGCGACGTCTGACGAGCGCGATCGAGGCCGCCGCGGACGGGCCCTGGCAATACGCCCCGGCAACCGGAGAGGTGTGGTATTCCGAACAGTTCCTCAAGCTCATCGGGATTCCGGCGGCGGAGCACGAACGCTTCGAGCCCACGCTGCGCTCGTGCGTCGATCGCCTGCACCCGGAAGACGCCCGCCGAACGATGCGGGCAGTCGTTGCCCACCTCAGGGAACGTCGCCCGTTCGACGTGGCCTGTCGGGTGCGTGTTGAATGCGACACGTACCGCTGGTTCAGGGTCCGTGGTCAGTCCAGCATGGACGCGGACGGCAACGTGACGCACCTTTCGGGCACGATCACGGACATCCACGAGCAGCACTCGGCGGAGTCCCGGCTCGACCTCGCCGTGCGGGCGGCGAACCTCGGGCTTTGGGATTGGGACATCGAGAACGGGCAGTTCTACTTCAGCGACACCTACTACCGGATGCTCGGGTACGAGCCCGGCGAGATCGAGATCACGAACCAGTCTTGGGCACAGATCTGTCACCCGGACGATCTCGCGGATGAACAGATGGATCTCGGGCGGCACTTTGCTGGCGAGACCCGGCAGTATGTCAACGAGCACCGCGTCCGCCGTCGTGACGGCTCGTGGCTGTGGGTTCGCGACGCCGGCGAGATCGTCGAGCGTCACCCGGACGGCAAACCGAAGCGGATGCTCGGGATTCACGCCGACATCGACGCGTCGAAGCGCACGAGTCTCGCGCTGGATCAACTCAACAGGCTCGACAACCTCGAGTCGGTTGAAGCGAAGATGACCTCCATCGCGCGGACGCTTGCAGAGACCTTCGGTGCGTGCTACGTCGGTATCGCCCGGATTTACGGACTCGATGGGGGCGAGCCGCGCGCCGCCCTGATCGGCGGGTGGCACGGAGGCAAGCCCGCGGATCCGCTGGACTACGCCCTCACGAGTACGCCCTGCGAGGCGTCGGTTGCGACCGAGTACTGCGCGCACACGGACGGTGTTTGCGAGGCGTTCCCCCACGACCGAGATCTGCAAGCCATCGGTGCGCGAGCGTACCACGGGCTGCGACTGACGGACTCCTCCGGCGCCGTGATCGGGGTGCTGTTTGTCATCCATGACAGGCCGTTCACCCGCCCCGAGCTCATGCCCCGGGAGACAATGCGGCTGTTTGGGACGCGTGCCGCGGCGGAGCTCGAACGTGCGGCGATCGAGGAGGCGAACCGCTCCTCGATGGAACGAGCCCGCGACGCCAACCGGGCCAAGGGTGAGTTTCTCGCGAACATGAGCCACGAGATTCGGACCCCCATGACCGCGATCCTGGGCTACGGCGAGATCCTCGCGGATGAAGCGATCGCATCGGGGTCCGCGCGGGCCCGGGACGCGGCGCAGGTCCTTCGATCGAACGCGGACCACCTGATGGCGCTCATTGATGACACGCTGGACGTCTCGAAGATCGAA
This sequence comes from Phycisphaerae bacterium, assembly GCA_030426605.1. Classification (GTDB taxonomy): domain Bacteria; phylum Planctomycetota; class Phycisphaerae; order Phycisphaerales; family UBA1924; genus BQJQ01. The sequence continues at coordinate 3,722 of JAUHXM010000096.1, forward strand.
GCACGCGAGATGACCGTCGAGTCGGTCCCGATCGATCCTGCGGAGACCATCCATGAAGCAGTCCGGACGCTGCGCTCGAGAGCCGAGGACCGTGGGCTCGATCTCCGAGTTTCGATCACGCCCGACATGCCAAGCACGATCTCCTCTGACCCGACACGCCTGCGGCAGGTCCTCATCAACCTGATCGGCAACGCCATCAAGTTCACCGAACGCGGGCGCATCGAGGTTCGCGCCTCGCACGATCCGCGCGAGCGTGTTGTCCGGATTGACGTCGAGGACACCGGAATCGGCATGACCCCCGCGCAGCTGGCCCGGGTTTCGAAGTTTCTCCCGTTCACGCAGGCGGATACCAGCACGACCCGCCGATTCGGCGGCACGGGCCTCGGGCTCATGATCTCGAACGCGCTGGCGACCATGTTGGGCGGGAGGCTGGAGATCGAATCCGCCGCGGGGGTTGGCTCGACGTTCCGCCTCGTGGTCTCGATGGGCGACCTCGCTGAGTCGGACGCCACCGCACCCGTTCGGCCTGAACGTGTGAGCAAGACGACTTCCGCTGGCTCGACGCTTGAGGATGTCCGCGTGCTGCTCGCGGAGGATTGCCCGGACAATCAGCGGCTGATTCGGTTCCACCTCGAGCGACGCGGCGCGGACGTCATCAGCGTGAACGACGGGCGGGAGGCGATCGAGGCCCTTCGCGACGCCGACCCACCCTTCGACATCGCGTTGCTGGACATGCAGATGCCCGAGCTCGACGGCTACGACACCGCCGCCTCGATCCGTTCGGCCGGGAACGCGGTGCCGATCGTCGCGCTGACCGCGCACGCGCTCGCGGGGGACGCGAAGAAATGCCTCGACGCGGGATGCTCGGCCCACCTGCCCAAGCCGATCGACTGGGACGAGCTCGCCCGGCTCACCCGGTCGCTCACGGACGCGGCCCGAGCCCGCCCGGCGGCATAACCCGGACCCGCCAGCGCTATCGTGGGAGCCATGCTGCACGCGCGGTCCATCTCGAAGAGCGTGGCGTTTCGCCCGTTGTTCCGCGAAATCTCCCTGACGATCGAGCCCGGGACCCGGCTGGGGATCGTCGGGCCCAACGGGTCAGGCAAGAGCACGCTGCTGCGTGTGCTGTCACGCCTTGAGCCGCCGGACGCGGGTGAGATCGTTGCCGACGAGAAGATGCGGGCCGTCGTGGTGCCGCAGGACGAGACGTTCGAGCCCGGGACGCGCCCGCGTGATCTGGTCACGCGGGCTGGCATCGACGGCGCCCGCGACCGGGGCGAGCCGCTCGAGGAGCACGAGGCGGAGATCCGCGCCTCGATCGTCCTGGGCAAAACTGGCTTCCCCGATGCGCTCGCCGACGCGGACGCGTGCACGCTCTCGGGCGGGTGGCGCAAGCGCCTGAGCATTGCGATCGGGCTCGCCCACGCCCAGGACGCACCCGACCTGCTCCTGCTCGACGAGCCCACGAACCACCTGGACCTCAACGGCATCCGCTGGCTTGAGGACCTGGTCAACCGCGTCGGCAGCCGCCGGTCAGGCGCGGGCGTCGCGTTCATCACGCACGACCGTGACTTTCTCGAACGCGTCAGCACCCGCGTCGCGGAGATCAGCCCCGTCTACCCCTCGGGCATCCTTGTCGTCGAGGGCAACTACTCCGAATTCCTCCGGCGCAAGCAGGAGGCCCTCGACGCCGATGCGCAGCGGCAGCGGTACCTGCAGGCCCAGGTCCGCAAGGATCTGGACTGGCTCTCGCGTGGGCCGCAAGGACGGGGGACGAAATCGAAGGGACGCATCGACCGGTCGTACGACCGGATGGACGAGCTCGCGGGTCTCCGGTCGCGGGCGGCTGAGGGCGAACGAACCGGGTCGGACGTGGACTTCAACGCGTCGGGACGCAAGACCCGCAAGATGATCGTCGCCAAGGAGATCAGCAAGTCGCTCGGCGGGAAACAGCTCTTCTCTGACGTCTCGATCACCCTCGGTGCCGGCGACCGGCTCGGGCTCCTCGGGCCCAACGGGTCGGGCAAAACCACGCTGATCAAGATCCTCACGGGCGAGATGCAACCCGACGCGGGCTCCGTCACGATGGCGATGCCCAAGCCCACCATCGCCGTGTTCAGTCAGCACCGGCGTGAGTTCCCACGTGACACACGGCTGCGTGAAGCGCTGTGCCCGGTGGGCGACCACGTGACGTTCCGCGGGCGCTCGTACCACGTGACCGGCTGGGCCAGGCGGTTCCTCTTCCGCGACGGGCAGCTTGAGCAGCCCATCGGCTCGCTCTCGGGCGGCGAGGTCGCGCGCGTGCACGTTGCCGGCATCATGCTCGAGCCCAGCGACGTGCTCGTGCTCGACGAGCCCACCAACGACCTGGACATCCCCACGCTCGAGACGCTCGAAGAGGCCCTTGAGGATTACCCCGGTGCGATCGTGCTCGTCACCCACGATCGCGCGATGCTCGACCGCCTTGCGACCGGGGTCCTCGCGCTGGACGGCGAGGGCAATGCCCACGCGTACGCCTCCGTCGAGCAGGCGATCACGGCCGCCGACCGGCGTCGGATCGAGGCGGCCGCCGCGGCGAAGGCGGCCACCGCCCCCGCCCCCAGGCAAACGCAGCGGGCCAAGAAGCTCAGCTACCACGAGCAGCGCGAGTACGACCGGATTGAGTCGGATGTTGAAACCGCGGAAGCGGAGGCCGCCCGGGCCGAGGCCCGCACCCTCGACCCCGCGATCATGGCGGACCACGTTGCGATGCACGACGCATGCGACGCGCTTCGGATCGCGCAGGAGCGGGTCAGTCAGCTCTACGCCCGGTGGGACGAACTGGAGCGGCGCCGATCGGGCGAAGCTCCCCCTCTTCCGAGGGGGTGAGCAAGCTGACCCGCGCATCTGCGCACGCCCGAATCATCATGGCTCGGAGGGATTGTTTTCGGACGTGCCCTCCCACCGCTGCTTGAGCCCACCCGGGATCCTGCCGATCGATCAGTGCCTGGGCAACCTGTCCCGGGGGATCTGAGGAGCAGGATGGCGCATGACATCACATCAATGCCGGGCTTCGTCGCGAGCGCGGTCACGGAAGTGTTCTCGATGTTCGTGGACATCGAGCTCTCCGATCCGACCATCGAGAATCTCGCGGGCCCGACGAACGAGTATGACATCTCGGCGGTCGTCCCGCTTTCGGGATCACTGAGCGGGGCCATCGCGTTGCGGGCGCCGTTCGCCTCCGCGGGCGCGTTCGTCGAGGCGTTCGCGGGCGAACCCGCCGAGCCCGAATCCGATGCGTTCTCCGACGCGTTCGGCGAACTGGCGAACATGATCTCCGGCAGCTCCAAAGCAAAGTACAACAGCGGCTCGCTCGCGATCGGGTGCCCGACCGTGGTGATGGCCCCGGGCCACAAGATCAAGATGCCGTCTGGCACCAGTTGCTGGGCGGTCCGGTTCGAGACACACAAGGGCCCGTTCGCGATCGAGGTGGGCGTGAGCGTGGGCGCGGTCGAGGGGACTGATTGGTCCATGGTTGAGCAGAACGACGCGGCCTGAGCCGTCCGCGAGGAGTACTCCGATGAAGATTCTGGTTGTTGATGATTCGGCGACGATGCGCAAGATCGAGATCAAGATCTTGGCACAGTTGGGGTACACCGACATCATCGAAGCCGAGGACGGTGTGCAGGCCCTCGAACAGATGGCCGAGAGCCCGGGCCTCATCCTCCTCGACTGGAACATGCCCAACATGGATGGGCTGACGTTCGTGCAGACCGTCCGTAGCAAGGGGATCAGGACCCCGATCATCATGGTGACCACCGAGGCGGAACGCGCCCGGGTCATCCAGGCGATCCAGGCGGGCATCAACAACTACGTCGTCAAGCCCTTCACGCCGCCGGCGCTATCTAAAACCATTGCCACAACCCTCGCGAAGGCCGCCGCCTGATTCCGGACTCTGTTCTCCCATCCCATCACGGGTTGCGTATGACCAAGCGTGCCTCCAACAAGAAGAGCAACCGCGACAAGGCTTTGCGGGTCTTCCGTGAGTTGAGCGATGAGATCGTGTCCGTCCTCGACGAGCTCGAGGATGAGACCGATCAATTCTCGGGCTCCAAGCGGGCGTCGCGCCGACAGAGTTTCCGCGACCTTGAGTGTCACGTGGATATCTACCACACCAACGGGACAGCGCCCACTTCCTGCCTCGTTCCCACACGCGACCTCAGCACGACCGGCATCGCGTTCCTGCACCGTTCCTACCTGCACACAGGGTCACAGGTCACGGTCCATCTCCGCGACCTTCAGGGTGTGACGAGAACGAACCCCGCGACGATCATGCGCTGCCGCTATGTCAAGGGCATGATCCACGAGATCGGGGCTCGGTTCGCCAAGCCGATCGACCTCGGGCGGTATGTCGAGCTCGAGCCGCTCAGGCTCGCGATGCTCTTCGACGACGACTCCGCCGCTCAGGTCGGCGTGCATCAGCTCATGTGCGCTGGCAGCGAGCCCGAGCTCGCAGAATCGGTGGAGAAGTTGCAGGAGTTGATCACGAGCAAGGAGTTCGACGCGATCATCTTCCAGGGTGATTGCGTGACGGAAGAGACGGTCAGCGCGATCCGAAAGACGGGCTATATCCGCCCGATTCTCGCGATCTCGTCGGATTCGGACACCGCCGATCTGAAAGACCGTGCCGACCATGTCTTTGTCGGTCCGATCTCGCCTTCGCTCGCGGGCGAGCTCGTTGAGCACATCCGAGCCGCCTGACACGCGGCGCCTCCGTTGCGGATGCGCCGCGCGGGCGACTCCACTGATGCCCCCTATTTTTTCGGCTCGGCAAGAGTTGCGCACCGTTCATCATGAACCGTCGCGCCACTGCGCGCCACGGCACATCCGGATCATAACCCCTAAAGAGCCGCTTCCGCGCGGGCGACATACCTGACACGGGCGCTCGATGGGAGCGCGGACGGCGATCAGACGCCATCGCCAGGTCCCCGAGGAGCACCGCGGACATGTTCGATACGAAGCTCCAGGAGGCGTTCGAGCAGGTCGCTTCCTCGATTGCTCTGGCCGTGCACGACGACCTCCCGGCGCTGGCCTCGCTGCACGAGCAGATATCGGGGCTCGCCCAGACCGCGGGCACGTCCGACGAGTCCGCGCTGCGTGATCTTCTTTCCGCAGCGGGTGCGCTGATCGAACAGATCATCATGCGTGAGGTCCCCGACGAAGCCGCGGCCTACGAGGAAGCCCGGTCGTTGATCGCGGAGGCAGACACGCTGATTCGCAACGCCGGGGCGCCCAACCCCGAGCCCGGCGAGTCTTGGTCCGACGCGGACATGGTCCGCGACTGGACCGAGTCCACTCGGGATCACCTGCGTGAGATCGAGGCGTCCATCCTCGCGGCCGAGTCCGAATCGGGCAACGAGGAAAGCTTCGAGGACGTGAAGCGTCGCCTGCACACGCTCAAAGGAGAGTGCGGTGTTCTCTCGCTCGACCTGGCCCAGGAACTCCTCCATAGCGTCGAGACCGAACTCACGGGCATCGCTGATACCGACGAAAATCTCAAGCAGCGCGTCGAGACCGTCCTTTCGATGCTCGACTGGATGACGGCGTATGTCACCGCGCTCGAAGGCGACCAGAACGCGACGCCGCCCCCGCTCCCCGAGACGCTCGCCCGCCTGGGCGAGGGATCGGTCGCCGAGCCGAGTGCCGGCGGAGCCGCAGAAGATGCAAGCGCCGACGCCGCGGCCGGCGGGGAGCCCCCGATGAACGCGGTCACCGCGGCTCACGAAGCGCTCGAACATACCAGCGAGGCGGTCGCCAGCCTGCGCGAGGCCATCGGCGAGTCGGCCGACACACCCGAGCCCACCCCGACCGAGCCGCCAGCCGAACACCCCGCCGATCCCGCGTCCTTCTCCGCTCCCGCCGATGTCGCCAGCGGCGACTCCGTTTCGTTCGACCTCGACGACGAGAGCGAGGGCACGCTCGGCGAGTTCATGGTCGAGGCACGCGAGCACCTCACGAGCGCCGAAGAAGCCATGCTCTCGCTCGAAAACGACGCGGGAAACCTCGAACTGCTCAACACTGTCTTCCGCGCCTTCCATACCATCAAGGGCGTCGCAGGGTTCCTCGGGCTCGAGCCGATCGTGCGGCTCGCGCACCACGCCGAGACGATGCTCGACCTGGCACGGAACAACAAACTCGCGCTCGATTCGGGGCGCGTGGACCTCATCCTCGGGTCGTGCGACATGCTCAACGAGTTGCTCGGCGCACTCGAGGGCGACCGGGCACCGACCCAGGCGTCTCACGCGGCGCTCATCAAACGCATCGAAGCCGCGTGCGACCCGGACGCGGAAGTCGCCGCCCCGATTCGCCCGGCGACTCCCGAGCCGGACCAGCCCGGCTCGCCCGCGGAACCCGCCGACGCCGCGGATGCCGCACCGGAGAGCGCCCCCGTCGTGCCCGCCCCCCCGGCCCGCCAGCCGGCCAAGGCGGTCACGGCGGCGCAAACCGTCAAGGTCTCGACGCCGCGTATGGATCACCTCCTCGACCTCGTCGGCGAGCTTGTCATCGCGCACCAGATGGTCGTGCAGGACGGCATGATCCAGCAGATCAAGTCGCAGAAGACGACCCGCAACCTCATGCAGTCGGGCAAGATCGTCCGCGATCTGCAGGAAGTCGCCATGTCGCTCCGGATGGTCACCATCCGCGGGGCGTTTCAGAAGATGTCGCGTCTGGTGCGTGACATCTCGGCCAAGAGCGGCAAGCAGATCGACCTGCGCATGGAGGGTGAGGACACCGAGCTCGACCGCACCGTCGTCGATGAGATCGCCGACCCGCTGGTCCACATGATCCGAAACGCCTGCGACCACGGGCTCGAGCCCGCGGAGGAGCGCATCGCGGCGGGCAAGTCCGCCCGAGGCACCCTCAATCTCCGCGCCTACCACCAGGGCGGCGCGATCGTGATCGAGGTCGCCGACGACGGGCGCGGGCTCAAGCGTGACAAGATCCTTAAAAAGGCGATCGAGAAGGGGCTGATCCCCGCCGACCGCAACCCGGACGACATCCCGGACGCCGAGGTCTTCAACCTCATCTTCGCGCCGGGCTTCTCCACCGCGGACAAGGTCACGGACATCTCGGGCCGCGGCGTGGGGATGGACGTCGTCCGGCGCAACATCGAGGCCCTCCGCGGCAAGTGCGAGATTACCTCCAAGCCCGGCATGGGAACGACGTTCCGCATGTCGCTCCCACTGACCATGGCGATCATCGACGGCATGATCGTCCGCGTCGGCACGCAGCGGTACGTCATTCCCACGCTCTCGATCGAGCAGAGCTACCGCCCGACCCCGGATCAACTCCACACCGTCGCCGGGCGCGGCGAGATGGCGTCCGTCCGCGGGTCGCTACTCCCGATCTACCGCCTGAACCGCATCTTCAATCTCAAGGAGGGTCTCGAAGACGTCTCCGAGGCGCTCCTGATCGTGCTCGAATCGCACGATTCGCGCTGCTGCCTGCTCGTGGACGAAATCCTCGGTCAGCAGCAGGTCGTCATCAAGTCGCTCGGGCAGGGGCTCGGATCCATCCGGGGCGTCTCGGGTGGCGCGATCCTCGGCGACGGTCGCGTCGCCCTGATCGTCGATGTCTCCGGGCTCATCGCCCAAGCCGTCAGATGTGCACCCGAACCCGCCGCACCGTGAGGAACAGACCATGAGCGTTGACAGCGCCCTCAACATGACCACGCAGGACTCCCAGGAGGTCAATCAGGACAAGTTCCTGTCGTTCCGCCTGTCCACCGAGGAGTACGGCGTCGAGATCCTGCGCGTGCGCGAGATCATCGGCGTCCTCGACATCACACCCCTGCCGCAGACACCCGACTACGTCAAGGGCGTCATCAACCTGCGCGGCAAGATCATCCCGGTGATCGAGCTGCGGACCAAGTTCGGCATGCCCTCGATCCCGTTCACCGAGGAGACGTGCAT
>JAUHXM010000097.1 GCA_030426605.1 Phycisphaerae bacterium
GATGCATCACGGCGGCAGCATCGCCGCCTTCAGCACGCTGTACACCTACTGCCCCCTTCCGCTGGCAACGTCGATGAACCTCCTCTCGATAAAGGATTGGAAGTCCATACCAACCATCCATGACACAACAAATACCGCCAACGGAACACACCAGATCCTGACCTACCCGATCCTTGCTGCCTGGACGCCGCTCACTGTATTCGGCCCCCGCTACTTTCAAACGACGCAGGGCCAGTCGGTTGAGACTGGCCCTTGTCGTGCGCGGATTTCGTAGGGAGCGGTCCGGGGTCGTCTAGGAGCAGAGGTGACCCCCGCTCCCGGATACGTCGCGGCCGGATGCGTTCACGGGACTCGGCCCTGATTGGTTCTCGGAGCGTGTGTGAGTCGCTCACACTGCATCACGGGGGCGATGGGATCGGGCACGCCGCATGGGGGCGTCACCCCTCCCGATCGACCGCCTGTGCCTGGCCCAGCGCGGATCGGATCTCTTGTAACCACGGGTCCGAGTCGTCGAGGATCTCTGACATCCGGGATTCTGCACGCCGCAGATACATCGCGGACTCTTGTTGTTCGCCTTCTCGGAGAAGCCAGGTACCCAACAGACCGTTCCAGATTGCAGACTCGAGCGAGTCCGCGTGCCCCTCGACTTCCAACGACGCGAGGACATCCCTCGCGATGCCGATGCGGTTGTTCGCCAACGATTCTGCGACCGAGTTCTCTTGGAATAGCTCCAGACGCGAGAGGGAGCCGATCACGGCGAGGTACTCGCCGGGCTCGACCAGCCTTGTCGCCTGCAGAACACCCATCCAGCTTTTGATTCGCTCCCGTGCGTCGCGTTCACGCTGAGCCTGCGCCGCTTGCCGTTCCTCGAGCGTCGCGAGTTGGGCCTGCAGCACACCCTCTCTCTCGGCCGCGATCGCGCGGGCTTCGTGCAACCGCGCATCCGCCCTTCCGTCAACGATTCCGTAGACGAGCGCGATGCAGGCGAGTGCTGCGAAGGCTCCTGCGGCGACGGGGATCGGTTTGCGACGCACGAACTTTACCGATCGCTCGGCCATTGACGGGCGTTGCCACTCGATCGGCTTGTTCGCCAGCCAGGCGCGCAGATCATGCCCGAATGCTTCTGCAGAACCATATCGGCGTGTCACATCGGGGCTGAGCGAACGCTCGATGACGCGAACGAGTGCCGACGGCACGTTTGACCTGTAAGGACGGATATCGCGCGGATACGTCGCGTCGGCCTCGAGTCGAGCGATCGCCTCCGACGCCGAGTCTCCGTTCGGGAACCGCTGGGTCAGAAGCCAGAACAGGATCCCGCCGAGGCTGTACACGTCCGCGTACGGGGCGTCGGCCTCCGGATCACCTCGGTACTGCTCGGGTGCCATGAAGCCCAGGCTGCCCCGGCTGCTGTACGCCCGGCTGGAATCGAGTGGGATGCCCGAATCGCGAGCAACACCGAAATCGGTGATGCGCACCACGCCCGCGCGATCGATCAGAATATTGGAGGGCTTGATGTCTCGGTGCACGATCCCTGCGGAGTGTGCCGCCTGAAGGGCAACGCACAGGCTACTCACGATTTGCGTCGCCTCGCGGGCGTCTGTCTCTCCGGATCTGTTTCGGAGCCAGGTGTCCAGGGGCACGCCCTCGACGAGCTCGAACACCGAGAAAGCCCGGCCCGTGTCATCAACCCCGTGCTCGATGACACGCACCACCCCTGGGTGCGAGACCCGGCGAGCACGGATCGCTTCACGGGCGTCGGCCCGCTGTTGATCAACCCCCAGAGTTCGATGTCCGATTTTGAGTGCGACCATGCAGGGCGCGTGGCGCTCTGAGAAAAGTCGATCCACGGCAAGATACACAGTGCCCTGTGATCCAGTCCCGAGCACCGAGCGAAGCTCGTACCGCGGGTTCCCGTCGAGGTCCGGGGCGCCGTAGTCACATGGGAGCATCCTCGTCTGTGTGCGGTCGCACGCGAACCCTGTGCCCGAGCTCCCCATGAGGGCGCTGAGGATTGCCGCACGCTGTATTTGCCTTCGGAGCTCCGGGTGCTCCGCGACGAGCTCCTCCGCGGCTTCCTCCGCCCCGAGCCCATCGCGTCCGGCGAGATCGACTTGGATCGCGGCGTCGAGAGCGACGTCCGCTTCACGGATCCACGGCACCACATCGAGGATGTCCTGCAACCTGATCGGGCGGTGCGCCGGGCTCGAACATCCGAGCGCCCGAATCCGATCCGCGACCTCATCCTCACGGTCAGGCCCGAGGCCGACAAGCCGACTGCTGATCGTGACGAGCACTTGGGTGTCTGGATTCGCGGCGTCCATTACCGTTCCTTTTCATCGACTGGTGGGACCGCTGCTCGCGTCAACCGTCGCACCGCGATCCGGTACCGCTCTCGGGCGAGACCGTCCGTGATGCCAAGGTGATGAGCGATATGCCGGTATCTCAAGCCGGCGAGTCGCATGCGGATGATCAAACGATCGCGATCATGGATCTGAGCCTGTTCCAGCAGACCTGAAATCATCGGGGGATCGCTCATCGGAGCCGCGCGAGACGTCTGCGTCGGTGCGGCGTTGTGCTTGCGATGGCTCCGAACGGATCTGCGGAGGATCTCGCCGGAGGCTCGATCTGCCACGCGGTTGATGAACTCGAAGAGCCTGCCGGGCCCGCTCGCGGACAGCCGCCCACCGGCGACGAACCGATCGACACGGCGGAAGACAGTCGAGAGCAGGTCGTCGGTGTCCGCGATCCGTTCGGGCTGTCGGCGGATTTTCCACCGGTACCTCGCCCGGATCACCCCCTCATTCCGCCGAATGAACTCGGCGGCGGCGGAGCGATCGCCCATGACCACGAGCGCGGTGATCGCCTCATCGGTGAGTGACCGGAGGTCAGAGTCAGGTTTTTTTGAGTCACTGCTTTGACACATTTCCGTGCGCGGCATCGGCCTCTCCGGAGCCACCAGACCGCGGATCAGTCGCGGGCATGGGGAAGGAGACTCAGGTGTACGGAATCAGGAAGTACGGTACCCGAAATCGCACGCACATCCAAGCACTCAATTCCGTGGCTTGCCTGGCGATCCTGTCGCTGATTGGTACGCCTTGCCTGGCCGCGTCACACAGTTTTGTGGACGCACGCGGTGGCGGTGTCCAGGGTCCGGAGGGGGTCATTCCGCCACGGGTCATTCTGCAGCTGCTTCTGGAGTCGTTGCTCGATGCGTTGGACGAGCCAGAGGAGGTCCCGCCTGAGGCCCAGGTGAGCAACACGGATTCGTCCGACGATGATCTGGATCTCACGGCCGAGTACTTCATCATCAGATACATACTGGACGGCGTCGATGCTGAACTGACAGAGACTCTGGTTCAGGACGCATTGACGGCCGCGCAAGACGCGGAGACCCTGATCGAGACTGAAGACATCGACCTCGAAGCCTCGCTCGAGAATGAGCTCCTGCAGATGCTGCCATGGCTCCGTTCCGACCTCGAGGAACTCTTGCCGTGAGCACAGCGCAGAGCTCCCAGAAGCAGCATCACTTGCAGGTGCAGGGTCGCATGTCTTCAGGCATCGCCACAGACACACATGGATTGTGCTCGAGGCTCGGCGAGGTGTTCGATGGCCTCAAGTACCGTCAGATCGCTGACATCACCGGGTTTCATCCCGAAACAGTTCGGCGGTACATGACCGATGGGAAATGTTCGACCGCGTTCGTGAGCCGAGTCGCCGAGTTGATGGATGTCAACGGAGACTGGCTGCTCACGGGTCGTGGGCAAGCGGCCCGCGAGAAGCCGGCGCGCGAGCTCAGTGTTCCCGAATTGCTCGATTTGCTCGCCACGGCTCACAAGCGGGCGGGGCACCAGTTGGCCGAGCACGAAATCCAACTGGCCCGGCTTCGGGAAGAGATCGAACACTTGAAGCGTGCTCCCGAGCAGGTCGAACCGAAACCCGCAGGACGTGCGACACGGATACCGCGGCCGTTGGATCAATAGTCGGCGTCATCCTGGATGGGTGCTCGATCTGATCACGTCACTGCGGAACCGACGGGCGAATCCCTTCGCACCGCGTGACACATCGATCTTCCCCTCCACGTCCACTCAGCACGTGTCTGACTGGCCACGCACCGACATTCGGGCGTCCTGGGTGAGCGGATCGCGGACCGGCCGGCGGGCGGTTCATTGCGTCCCCCATCACCGGCGTGGAGCATGGTGCGACGCCGCCCTGGTCGTGTCTGGCATGGCCCGCCCGGGAGTCCGAACGCCGTCTTCCACCGATCGCCCACGCGATGCTCGTTATTGAATCCGAGCACCGTGGGCGCTTGAGAATCCGATACCTTACCGGATTGAATGAGCCCCCCTGTCCCGGGTGCCGTGTGGAGGGTGGTTTGGGCGAAGGTCCGATCGAGGTTGGCGGAATGGACGCGGGCGAGCTGTTGCCTCGGGTGTACGAGGAGCTGCGTGCCTTGGGACAGCGCATGATGAACCGCGAGGGCCCAGGGCACACGCTCCAGCCCACGGTGCTCGTGCACGAGGTTTTCCTGAAACTCTCGCGTGAAGACGCTCAGCAGTGGGCCGACGAGGTGCACTTCCGAGCGGTGGCGGCAATGGCGATGCGCCGCGTGCTCATCGACCACGCCCGCGCCCGGTCCGCAGCCAAGCGGGGCGGGGGAAGAAAGGCGCATCTCGATGGGCTGGACCCGGCAGCCTCGACCGGGATCACGAATGAGGACCTGCTGGGTCTCGACGAGGCGCTCGACACCCTGCGCGCCCTGAATGAACGGCAGGCACGCGTCGTGGAGTTGCGGTACTTCGGCGGCATGACGTTTGAGCAGGTGGCCGAATCGATCGGCGTGTCCACAAACACCGCCAAGAACGACTGGCGGTTCGCCCGAGCGTGGCTGCAGCGCGAGCTGGAGGGCGGGGCGCCACCCCCGGGAGCAACGCGTGACGGATGAGCGACCGAGCCACGACGATCTCGCGTCACTGTTCGGTGAACTCGCCGACCTCGACGGAGAAGCGCGCGAGGCTCGCCTGGGCGAGATCGAGCGGCGTGAGCCCACGCTCGGTGCCGAGTTGCGCTCGCTGTTGCGTGCGGACTCGGGGCCCGCCGCCGTGGATCGGCCGATCGGCGGATTGATCCCCGATGAGGGGACCGGCCCTGTGGTCCCCGATCATGTCGGGGCGTTCGAGGTCGGGGAGTTGATCGGGCGCGGGGGGATGGGGAGCGTGTACCGGGCGACGCAACGCGAGCCGCGGCGGGAGGTGGCGTTGAAGCTCGTCCGCGCGAATCTTCTCGCGCCGGACGCCGCGCGTCGGCTTCGCTTCGAGGCCGCCGTGCTGGCCCGACTGTCGCACCCGAACATTGCGAGGATCTACGACGCGGGTTCCCTGCGTGACGAAGGCGGAGAGATCTCGTACTTTGCGATGGAGTTGGTGGACGGTCGTCCGATCACCGAGGCCGCGCGGGGGCTTGCGATTGGTGGTCGGGTCGGGCTGATGGCGCTTGTGTGCGACGCGGTGCATCACGCGCACCAGCGCGGCGTGATCCACCGCGACCTCAAACCCGGCAACATCCTCGTGGACATGGAGGGTCGCCCGAGGGTGCTCGATTTTGGGATCGCGCGGCTGCTGGACGCCGACGTGCAGGTGACGAGCGCCGGGTACGGTTCCGGGTCGCTCATTGGCACCATTGCCTACATGAGCCCCGAACAGCTCGACGGCCGCGACGATCTGATCGACACGAGAAGCGATGTGTACGCGCTCGGGGCGGTGCTCTACGAACTGCTCACGGGCTCCGCTCCCGTGGCCGTCGCCGGCCGGTCGCTCGCAGAGACGGTGCACGCGGCGAGGACCGCGGAGATCCCGCCGCCCCGGCGGCGGGAGCCGAGGGTCCCCCGAGACCTTGAGACTGTCGTGATGAAGTCCCTCGATCGCTCGGTGGAACGCCGGTATGGGTCGGCGTCCGAGTTCGCGGCGGACCTCCGCCGGGTGCTCACGCATCAGCCGGTCCACGCCAGACGCCACACGTCCCTGTATCGCGTGGGTCGGTTCGCGCGTCGGAATCCGGGCGTGTGCACCGCCGGTGCGTTGGCGTGCCTGCTGCTGATCGCGGCGCTCGCGGGGATTGTGTACGGGTATACGGAATCTGCCCGCCGCGCGGCCGTGTTGGAGTCCGCGAACCGCGAGATCGCGGAGGAGGCGGAGAAGGCGGTTGCCGCGAACCAATTCCTGCGCCGGATGCTCATCTCGGCGGATCCGCTCGGAGAAACGGGGTCCGGGAGGGCCGACATGACGGTCGTCGAGATGCTCGACCGCGAATCGGGGCAGATCGAGGAGGCATTCGCGGGCATCCCCGCGAGCGAGGCGTCGGTGCGCAGCACCATCGGGGGCGTTTACCTGAGCCTGGGGATGCTGGAGAAGGCCGAGCCACACCTTCGGCGTTCGCTTGAGCTGCACGAGGAGGTCTGGGGCGTCGGCTCGGCCGATGCCGAGCGGGCGACGCGTGACCTGGCGGTGTTGCTCGCACGGACGGACCGAATCGATGAATCCATCGGGATGTTCCGGCGGGTGCTCGAGGCGCAGGAACAAGACGGTCGTGGCGAGTCGATCGAACACGCCATCACGGCAACACGCTTGAGCGTGATCCTGAATGATCAGCGCGAATTTGCCCAGGCCGAGCCGCTGCTGCGTGAGGCGATCCCGATCCTGGAGGGCGAGGGTTCGGACCGAGCGGACGCGGTGCCGGTGGCGTTGAACAATCTCGCGCGAGCGTTGAGTGGTCAGGGCAAGCGTGAGCGTGCCGAGGAGTTGTACGGGCGTGCCAAGGAGGCGTTCGCGCGGGTGCACGGGGCTGACCATCCGTCGGTCGCGGTGGCGGAGGGCAACATCGCCGCGATGCGGTACGCGCGAGGTGATCTCAGCGGCGCGGTCGAGAGTTACCGAAGCGTCATCGGAATCCTGGTGCCGCTCATGGGCGACGAGCACCCGCGGGTCGCGGTGAATCGGCACAACCTCGCGTTCGCGTTGTACGACCTCGGCGACTTTGACGGGGCGCTGCGGGAGCTCGAGCTCGCGCTGCATGCGTATCGGATCACCTACGGCGCGGACCACCCCGAATCGCTCACAACCTTGATGGCGATCGCGGACACGCTGCTGGAACTCGGCCGGATCCAAGAGGCCGCGGCCCGGTACCGCGTGGCGGGCGACGGGCTGCTCGAGCGGGACGCCGACGATGATCGCGGGCACCGGTCGCGGTTCTGCGAGGGGCTCGCGCTGCGTGCGATGGGACGCGATGACGAAGCGGACGCCCTGATGACCCCCGCGTGTGAGGCTTACGTCCGCCTCCGGGGGGCGTCATCGCCGGGCGGGCAGCGGTTCATTCGGGAGCTCACAGGGCTCAGGCTCGATCAGGGGCGACGCGAGGACGCCCGGGCACTCGCCGCGCGGCTCGACCCGTCCGGCGAGGCGAACCGGGCGGTGCTCCAACGCCTCGATGAGGGCGGCTAGGTCGGTCTCCAGCACATTTTTTGAACTGTCGTTGGGCTCCCCTGGTGGGGTTCTCGCGTTGGTGGGTGATCAAGGTCCGCGTTGTGCGGCGATCACCAACCCGGAGAGGAGCCCGTGATGCTCAAGATGACCACCGCGATCTGCTGCGTTGTGTGTACGCCGCTGGCGTACGGGCAGAACATTCACTATGTCGACATGCGCGCGCCGTCCGGAGGCGACGGCACGAGCTGGGGCACGCCCTTCCAGAGCCTGGAGGACGCGCTCGCCGCCGCCAAGCAGAACGACCAGGTCTGGGTCGCGGGCGGGACCTATGAGCCCGTCGCGAACGCCGATGAGACGAGCTCGTTCCACATCCCCGACCGGGTGCATGTGTACGGCGGGTTCAAGGGCGTGGAGTCTTCGCTCGGCGAACGGAACCACCCGTTCGCAACCCCTTCCATCCTCGAGGGCGAGCGTGCCCCGGCCGGGTCGGCCGGGAACATCGACAACATCGTCACGATCTCGGGGCGGCAGGGCGTCGTTCTCGACGGGTTCGTGATTCAGAATGGGTGGGCCGGCACGGGATCGGCGAGTGAGAACGGATCCGGCGTCTCCGTGATCGACTCGTCCGTCGCCCTGCGGAACCTCTGGATCCACGACTGCGCCGCGGTCGGGATCGGGGGCGCGGTCGGGATCACCGGGGACAGCTCGGTGACCATCGAAGACTCGGTGTTCGAGGAGAACACCGGCACGTTCGGCGGTGCGATCGGGAGCGAGGTGCCGTTCAGCGTCACCGAGTGCACGTTCATTGAGAACGCATCGGTCACCCACGGGGGGGCGATCTATGTCTCCGGGCAGGGCGTCTCCGATATCGACACGTGCACGTTCGAGTTCAACCGTTCGTACGGCGATGGCGGCGCGATCGCGGCCGAGCTCGATCAGATGACCACGACCACCGCGATGATTGTGACCGACTGCGAATTCCTCGGCAACATCGCGGACGGACCCAACACAGACGCGGGCGCGATCCTGTTCCGGTTTGAGGGGTTGCACGAGGTGCGTGGCTGCCGGTTCATCGGCAACTACGCCGGGGGCGACGGGGGTGCCATCCAGAGCGCCGTCTCGGACGGTTGGTCCACGACGATCGAGAACAGCATGTTCAGCGGGAACATCGCCGTCAACCTGGGCGGGGGGATCCACGACGCCGGAGGCGGCGATCTCTGGCTCGTGAACAGCACGGTGATGGGCAACAACACCGGGAACGTGGGCGGCGGGCTGTACACCCACGCCGGCGACCTCGTCGTCGCCAACACGATTCTCTGGGGCAACGACAACGTCAACAGTGCCGGGCAGGGCTACTCCGACCAGTTCGGGTTCAACGGCGCGCCGGCACGCACCATGGGTCTGTACCACACCCTGATGCAGAGCTGGACGGACCTGGCCGCGGTGACGGACTCGTTCACGTCGAACGCCGATCCGATGCTCGTGGACGCTGAGGGAGCGGACGGGATCTTCGGCACCCCAGATGACGACTGCCGGGTGGCATCCGGGTCTCCAGCGATCGACGCGGGGAACAATCTGTTCCTCAGCGCGTCGGTCAATCGGGACGTCAACGGAGCATTGCGGTACCGCGATGACACGGGTATGGCCGACGTCGGTGTGGGTGATGGTGTGAACCCGATCGTGGACATCGGGGCGGCGGAGTTCCAAGGCACAACGGTTGTCTGCTTCGCCGACTGCGACGGGAACGGGGCGCTCAACCTCGATGACATTGACTGCTTCGTCGCCGGGTTCCTTGCGAGTGATCAGGGCGCCGCGGACTGCGACTCGAACGGGTCGTTGAATCTCGACGACATCGACTGCTTCGTCGCGAGCTTCCTTGGGGGGTGCATCTGACGCGAACTTCGCGCGTCGTGCCTGCCCAACCGAGGGTCAACGGCGCGGGGTGCGGCCCCCGTCCATGTCTGACACCTGTCGCACGAAACGCCCGGTTCGACCCGGGCGTTTTTTGTTGTCCAGGCTGGACGGAGACCATCGGCGGTCCATCGCATTCATTTCGGGGATCGTCCGCGCTTTGGCGTGCACCGCGGGATCACGGTTTGCGACGGCTCGCCTGAGATGATCGCGTGGTTGTCGAAGAAGCATTGGTCGTCATTTGCCGCCCCTGAGGCTCTTCAGAGTGCCAATCCGCGTGTTTGAGCTCCGAAGGGCTCTGGTACCGGCGACTGGTCTCAGATAGACTCCGACTTCAACTGGAGGGGGCGGCCACCGAAGCCGGACGCGGGCTGTGCGGGGCGTATTGGCCGCTGACAACAGCGACATCTGCGATCGCTGAATCTGAGGAGATTTCGAGATGACGGCACTGAGAGTGACTGGGGTGATCCTGGCGTGCGGGCTGATGAGCAGCCTGTGCCTGGCGGACGAGACGAGCGTTCGGGCGTATTTAGCCAACGGCACCGCCACCGCGTACCTGCAGCAAGGCGACTCACGCATCGAGTTGACGGATCCGGTCCATCGCGATCCATCGGACGCCCTGGTGTTCCAGAAGTTCATCGGTGATCTCCCGCTGCACGGTGCACGGGTGGTCGTGATCGAGAACGCCGACGGCACCGTGGCGCGAGTCTTCGACGATTCCACGAAAGAACTGACCCCGCTTCACGGCCCAGTTGGAATCGCGCACGAGATGGCGATCGACGTGGCCGAAGGACTCCTGCCCAACGCGGTCGACTCCGAGGCCGAGCAGGTGTGGTTCCGGATCGGCAACGAAGCCATCCTGGCATGGGAAGTCACCACGTCGCTTGCCGACCGCGGGCTGCCGGCCAGCCCCACGCACTTCGAGATGGTGCTCGATGCGCGGACCGGCGAGGTGCTGTCCGAGCGTCAAATCGATATCAAGACATACGCTGAGGGGTCGCCCGAGACCGAGGGCGGCGTGTTCCCGCGTATCGTGATCAACAACACGATCGGTGCGGCGGGCTCGAGGGCCTACGCCGATCCGTTCGACGCCGTCGTCCAGGTGGGCGGGTGCTCCGGCACGCTGATCGCGCCCAACGTCGTGCTCGCCGCACGACACTGCGGCATCGGCGCCGGCACTACCGTCAGATTCGGCGATAACTCGAACAGCCCGGACTTCACCGCCACGGTGCAGTCGTCGATCCTCCCGGCCGGCAGCGGCTCGCTGCTGGACGGCGGCGACGTATCCATCCACATCCTGACCTCGTCGGTCCCGGCCAACGTCGCCGAGCCCGTGCGGCTTATCGACGAAACAAACGAGCTTGAGGGCATGGTCTGCGCGACCCTCGGCTTCGGGTACAACGGCCTCGGCAGCTCGGGGCACGGGTTCTCGGCGGACGGATTCCGCTGGGGCGGCGAGAACATCATCGACGCCTACGGCAGCCCGGCGGGCTCGAGTGGCACCAACATCATCTCGACCGACTTCGACAACGGCACGACCGGCGCGAATACGATCCCGAGCAGCAGTTCGGCGCCGCTCGAGTTCGAGGCGACGACCGCACCCGGCGACAGCGGCGGCCCGGTCATGGTCCAGTTCGGCGGCGAGTGGGTCATCGCCGGTGTCCTCTCCGGCGGCACCACCAGCACGAGCGTGTACGGTGATATCTCCTGGTGGACCGGCACCGCGGTCTATCGCAGCGCGATCGAGTCGAACGGCGGCGAGTTCGTCACCGGTCTTGAGATCCTCTTCCCGGAGGGGTTGCCCGATCTCGTGTCCTCCTCCGGCGGCGACACGCTCAGCGTCGAGATCGTCCCCTCGCCTGAAGACCCGATTGTCCCGGGCAGCGGAACGTTCCACGTTGACGCGGGCTCGGGGTTCCAGCAGTTCGCGCTCGCTCCCGACACGGCGACGACCTACACGGCCACCTTCCCCGCCCCCACCGAGTGCCCAACGACAGTCGAGTACTTCGTCTCGTTCGTCCTGAAGTCCGGGACCACCGTGACCGCGCCCGCGTCGGGCTCGTTCAGCGTGGTCGCCGCCGACCAGGTGGACCAGGACGACCTGTACGACTTTGAGTCACCCGTTGGCTTCACGGTCGGCGCGCCGGGCGAC
>JAUHXM010000098.1 GCA_030426605.1 Phycisphaerae bacterium
CCGCAGACCAGCAGGCTTCCGATATAGCCAGAAGCAATGGCGCCGTTGTCGGGATCGCCCAGATAGTTGACGGTGATGACGACGGGAAAGGTCAGCAGCAGTGCGAGCAGCCACACGCTGAGTGCTGCCAGATACTTGCCAAGAATGGCGTTCCAAGTGGTTAGCGGAAAGGTGCCGAGCAACTCAATGGTGCCGTTGCGTTGTTCGTCGGACCACAGGCGCATGCCGACGGCGGGCACGAGTAGCATGAAGATCCAGGGGTGCCAGAAGAAGAAACTCCATTCTAGAGATGCATCTCCGGCCCGCACGAAGTTGCCGAAGGTGAAGGTGAAGGCCATCGCCGCCAGCAGGAAGACCACGATCAGCAGCAGGCGGATCGGCATGCTCGCGAGGAACGCCGCGGCGTGCTCGGACCAGCTCGTCCGCAGCCGGGTCATCTTCTCCGCGCCGAAGAATGCCTGGAGTTCCTCGTCGGTGTTGATCTCACGCGTCGCGACGCCGATCGCGATCGCGTCCTCGGTGCGCAGGATCACGGCGTTCGTCCCGTCGCACACATACCCGAGCGACGCGTACCGGTCCTTCTCGGATTCGCTGATCGTCGTGAAGTACGGGCGCCGCGTCTCGGTGCCGATCGCGAGCGATTCGCGGACGGACTCGGCGTCGAAGGCCTCGGCGACGTCGTCGAGGTTGCGTCCCGCGGGGCGGAACCGCTGCGCTTCGGGTGTGGGGGGGAGATCCCCGAGCAGCCCGTCGCCTGCTGGAGGGCCCTTCTGGGGTTCGGGAGGCGCGTCGCGCTCCTCGACCGGGATCGCGCGCTCGCCGGTCGGGGGTGCGATGGGCGTCGTCGCGCGCGGGCCGTCTTCCGTCGCGGCGTACCGCCCGCCCGTCACGCCCGCGAGCATCGGCCGCCCGCGGGGCGGGTCAGCGTCGAACAGCGCCCGGTACTCGTCCGCGTCGATCGTGTACCGCTGCCCGGTCTGCGTGTCCTCGATGAGCCAGAGCTCGACGCCGTCGATGACCATCGCCTGCACGAGCCACTCGTCGTACCCGTTTCGGCGCGCCGAATCGACGACGTCGGACATGATGACGGGGAGGATTTTGGTGCGTTCGTCGGGGGTGGGGGCGCGGAGCCCGCCGCCGAGCGGCCCGCCCGAAGGGATGACCTGGAACGCGTCGCCCACGGCGCCGGGGTCGGCGATCACGATCTCGCGGCACGCCAGCGCGATGATCGCCCCGCCCGAGTAGGCGTCTGGGTTCACCCACGCGACGGTGTTCGCGATGGAGGAGGCCTTGATGGCGTTCGTGATCCGCAGGACCGCGCCCACCCCGCCTCCGGGGGTGTCGAGTTCGAAGACCATCGCGTCGGCGCCGCCCGCCTCGGCGTCCTTGATGCGACGTTCGACCGAGTGGGCGGTCCACTCGTCGATCGGGCCCTCGATGACGATGATCGCGACGTCGTCCGCCTGGCGGAAGGTCGGGATCGCGGTGGGCGCTGGGGTGCTGGGCGTCTTGGCGTCCTGAGCGAGGGCGGTCGAGAACACAAACAGCGCGGCGCACACCAGGCGCACCACGCTCCAGGGTCCTGCGAGCGCACGAACACCGTTTGGTTGGTGGGGTTCCATCCTCACGCTCCAAGTATAGAGGTCAGCGGGACTTCCCAGGCAGCGGCCCGCCAGCGGGCAGCGACTGCTCGATGTTCCACTTCAATTCGTCGCCACGGCAATCGATGTGAACCGCGAAGAACCCGGGCAACGCCGTCCCCGGCAGTCCGCCGTGCTCGTGCTGGGCGACGAGCGGCCAGATGATCTTCCGGTCCGTCTCGGGCACCGGGAGCCCGTCGAGCTCGTCCGGGCGGTGCCAGCGGAGTTCCCCCTCGTCCATCGGGCCCTCGGGCACCTCGACCGGACCGAGCACGCGGTAGTAGAAGAGCAGCCAGTGCGTCTCACCCTCGAACGCCGTCTCGGCGATCAGGCCCATCAGGTGCAAGCGGTCAAGGGAAACCTCGATGCCCGCCTCCTCGCGGATCTCGCGCTGGGCGCATTCGGCGGGCGATTCGCCCTGCCCCATCTCGAGCTTGCCCCCGATGGGCGAGCAAAGGCCTTTGTTGGGCGCTTTGAGGCGGTGCAGGAGGAGGAGTCGGCCGTCCTTGTCGCGCAGATCGCACAGGCAGGCGAGTTTGTACGGGAGTTCGGGCGGCATGGGCCCAAGGGTAGGGGACCGCGTCCGCGGGGGTTCTCCGCTGCAGAGCGCGGCGGGGTTGGGTCGAATAGGCTCATCACGGATGGATCCGCACACACAAACCCAGCTACGGCCCCGCGCGACGGAAGTCCCCTGCGACCCGATGGGGATCGGTGGCACACGCCCGCACCTCGTGGGCATCGGCGGGTGCGGGATGTCCGCGCTCGCGCGCCTGCTCGCCGCGTCGGGCGTGCCCGTTCGCGGGACCGACATGGCACCCACGCCAGTGACAGACGCGCTCGCGGCGTGCGGCATCGCCGTCGGGTTCGATCAATCCGCGGGGGTGCTCGATCAGGACGCGGACGTGCTCATCGCGTCCGCGGCGGTCGGGCAGGACCATCCCGAGGTCGCCGCGGCGCACGACCGGGGGCTCCCCGTGCTGTCGTACGCCGAGGCGCTCGGGCGCCTCCAGGCGGGGCGGACTGGTGTCTCCATCGCGGGCACGCACGGCAAGAGCACGACCACCGCGATGCTCGGGTGCGCGCTGACGGACGCGGGGATTGACCCGGCGGTCATCGTCGGCGCGACGTGCGCTCAGCTCGAGTCCGGCTCGCTCGCGCCCGCGGGCGACCGCACTGGGTTCCGTCTGGGCTCGACGACGATCCGGTCGGGCGCGTGGTCGGGCAAGCCCGGCGCGTTGCTCGCCGAGGCGTGCGAGTACAACCGCTCGTTCCACAACCACCGCCCGACCGTCGCGTCCATCGGCGTGATCGAGCCCGACCATCTGGACATCTACGGCTCGCTCGACGAGATCGTCGAGGCGTTCCGGGGTTTCGCCCGGCTCGTTCCGGATGAGGCGGACGGTGGTCGCTTGCTGATCGCGCACGAGGGCGCGCAGCGGACGCACGTCGCCGCCGGGCTCGCGTGCCGCGTCGAGACCATCGGGTTCAGCCCCGCCGCGGATTATTCGGTCGGGTTTGATCCCTCCTCGCGCCGCGTGTCCGTCTCGCACCATGGGCGTGAGCTCGGATCGTGGATCAACCGCATGCCGGGCGAGCACAACGCGACCAACGCTGCGACGGCGTTCGCGCTGGGCGTCATCCTAGGGGCGGACGCGGGCAAGCTCAGCGCGTCCCTCGGCGCGTTCGCCGGGCTCGATCGGCGGTTCCAGTTGCTCGGCGATGTGCGCGGCGTGCGCGTGTACGACGACTACGGGCACCACCCGACCGAGATCGCGCGCACGCTCGAGGCGGTCCGCCAGTCCGACGACCCCGCCGAGCGTGGTGGCAAGCTCATCACGGTCTTCCAGCCGCACCAGCACTCGCGGACGCGGTTCCTGCTCGAGGAGTTCGCGACGAGCTTCGAGCAGGCGGACGTCGTGATCGTGCCGGACATCTACTTCGTCCGCGATTCGCAGGCGGAGCGCCACAAAGTGAGCGCCGCGGATCTCGTGGACCGCCTCCGCACACGCGGCGTCCGGGCGATGCACCTCTATCCGTTCGACGCGATCGTCGAGCACCTGCAGACCATCGCGTCGCCGGGCGACGTCGTCCTCGTGATGGGCGCCGGGCCGGTGTGGAAGGTGGGGCACGAGTTCGTGCGGGTCGCGGGCTCATGAGCGTGTGCGTCGATCAGCTCGACGCGACCCGCGACGCGCCGATCCCCACGTGGTTCGGCATCGGGGGCGGCGCGGACACACTTGTGCGCGCGAACTCGGTCGAAGATGTTCAACGCAGCCTGGAGCTCGACCCGGACCTCCGCGTGCTCGGCGACGGGGCGAACCTGCTCGTGGACGACGAAGGCGTGGGCGGCGTCGTGCTGTCGCTGCAGACCGACGCGTTCCGTGCGATCGACTGGGACCGCGGGCACGCGCGGATCCTCGCGGGCTCGGGCGTGAGCCTGCCCAAGCTCATCGGCGCGAGCGCGACGCGCGGGCTGGGGGGCATCCAGGGGCTTGCGGGCATCCCGGCAACCGTCGGCGGCGCGGCGGTGATGAACGCGGGGGGAAGCTTTGGCGAGATCGGGAACACGATCGCCGCGGTGCACGCGATCGATCGCGCGGGGCGCGAGCACGTCTTCGACCGGTCGCAGATCGAGTTCGGGTACCGCAAGTCCGGGCTCAGCCACCTGATCATCACGGGCGTGGAATTCCAACTCACACCGGGCGATCCCGAGGACCTGAAGGCTGAACGGTTGCGCGCGATGGCGTACAAGCAGCAGACGCAGCCGCTGGCGGATAAATCCGCCGGGTGCTGCTTCAAGAACCCGACGCTGACCGAACCGATCGACGGCATCGGCGACGAAGACGCCCGGATCTCTGCGGGGCTCCTGCTCGATCGGGCGGGGTGCAAGGGGACATCCGTCGGCGGCGCGACGGTCTCCGAAGCCCACGCGAACTTCATCGTGACGACCAAGGATGCGCGCGCCCGCGATGTGATCGAGCTCATGGACGCGTCCGCGGCGCGCGTGCTCGACACGTTTGGTGTGACGCTCGAACGCGAAGTCGTCGTCTGGACGCGATCGTCATGATCAGCGTGCTGGTCCTGGGTGGTGGGCCGGACGCGGAGCGCGAGATCAGCCTCACGAGCTCGCAGGCGGTCGCCGGGGCGCTCGCGCAGGGCGGGGCGTTTCAGGTCGAGTACCGCACGATCGATCGCGTGACGGACGCCGAACTCGAAGCGATGCCGGGCGACGTGGTCTTCCCGGTTCTGCATGGCCCGTTCGGCGAGGGCGGACCGTTGCAGGACATGCTGGAGCGCGGGGGACGCCCGTTCGTCGGGTCGGGCCCCCGGGCGGCGCGCCGAGCCATGGACAAGCTCGGGTCCAAGCTCGCCGCGGCGGGCGCGGGCGTGCCCACCGCGGGCGCGGGGGCGTTGGACATCTCCGACGCCACCTGCCCGTTCGAGCTGCCCGTGGTCGTCAAGCCCAACACAGAGGGGTCGAGTGTCGGGCTGTACGTCTGCAAATCGCTCGATCAGTGGGACCGGGCGCACGCCGCGGCCCGCGACGGGCTGACCAGGCACCCCGGGCGGGCGTGGATGGTCGAGCGGTTCGTGGGGGGGCGCGAGCTGACGGTCGGGCTCATCGGTGCGGAAGGCTCGATGCGGGCGCTTCCCGTGGTCGAGATCGCTCCGGCGAGCGGGACGTACGACTACGCGGCGAAGTACAGCCGCAACGACACCCGGTATGTCGTGAACCCGGACCTCCCAGATGGTGTGGATGAGCGGGTGAAATCGTTCGCTGAGGGGGTGGCGCGCGCGTTGGGGGTCCGGCATCTGGCGCGGGCGGATTTCATCCTCACCCCCGCCGGCGAGCCGATGTTCCTGGAGATCAACACGATGCCCGGGTTCACGGCGACGAGCCTGGTGCCCAAGGCCGCCGCCGCGGAGGGGATGGACCTCACCGCCCTGTGCGCGCACCTCGTCGAACTCGCCCGGTAGGGATCCAGGAATGGCGAAGAAGAAGTCCAAGAAGAAGACCGGCATGGACCCCGAGGTCCGCCGGAGGATCATCATCGCGTCGGTGGGGGTGCTGGGCGGGCTGGCGCTGACGGCGGGGGGCTGGGTCGGGCTCGACAAGCTCGACGAGCACGCCGGGACGATCGCGACGCCGCCGAACGTCGAGGTCTCGTTCAGTTGGCCCGCGTTGGACGGCGCGGCGGTTGGCGACGACTCGGGGACGTGGATGCCTGGGTCCGAGCGCAGCCGCTTGCGCGAGATCGCGCTCAATGCCGCGAAGGGGGGGCGCGTGCTCGACCCCGCGGCGTTGCGCGAGGTGTGCAACGCGCTGCACGCGACAGGGTGGTACGCCGATCCGCCGCGGGTCCGCCGGCTGGGCGACGGGACGATCCACATCGCGGGCGAATGGCGTCTGCCCGCGGCGGTCGTGCGATCGGGCGATCGCGAGCGGCTGGTCTCGTGGGATGGGATCGCGCTGCCGCTTGAGTACCGCGCCGGCGCGTCGGGCGTGCACGTGCTGACAAACCCGAGCCGGCCCGCGCCCGCGTTGAGCGGCGAGGCGTGGCAAGGGGACGATGTTGCCGCGGGGCTGGCGCTGCTTGATCTGCTGAACGATCACCCGGAGCTCATGGAGCAGGTGGTGGGCGTCGATCTGGCACGCGGCGGGCGTCTTGCGATCCTGACCGACCAGAACGCACGCGTCATCTGGGGCGCGGCGCCAGGAGTGTTCCGGCCCGGCGAGCAGCCGACGGACATCAAGATCGACCGTCTCATGCGGATGCGGCGCGAGGCGGGACGCATCGACGGCGGGTGGGCGTGGGTCGAGATCTTCGGAACTCACATCCTGCACGGCCGCCCCGAGGGTTGATCGCATAGCGTCTTCGCATGCCCTCGTCGCCTGAGCAACAACCAACGACGGTGGACCGCGACATCTTCGGCAATGCGCCGAAGGGGCGTCCGGACTGGTCGCACCGGCGCGGCGAGCCCCGCCAGTTCGCGATCCTGTGGCTCATGTACCTCATGGGCGCGACGGTGCTGATGCTCGCGAGCATCAGCGCCGCCCGCGCGATCTCGCCGAGTATCACCCGCCCCGCGGCGACGTCCATGCTCGTCGTCTGCACCGTCGGCGTCTGCGTCCTCTGGCCCGTTGTGCGACTGAGCCAACGCCGGCCCGAACGCCCCGTGCGCGCCGTCGCGGCGGACCTGCCCGTGGTGGCGCTGCCGGTGTTTGCGCTGGTGCTGCCGCAGGGATTCTGGTTCCTCGCGGGGTGGTCGATGGGCATCGTGCTATCCGTGTGCGGCGTGGTGACGGCGTGGAGCCTGCTTGTGGGGGCGTTGCTGGCGTTCGCGCTCACGACGGTCGATCGCAAACCCGAACTGGGGATCGCGCGGACGGTCTGGGCGGGCGTGTTCGTGCTGATCGCGGTGGGGGGGCCGATCGCGACGGCGCTTGGTGCGTCGGTCGCCGGGGCGTTCTCGCCGATCACGATGCTGACGGGCGTGGTGCGCGACGAGCAGATCACCGGGCTGATCACACGCGGCGGGCCGGAGCACGTGCGGGCGCTCGGGTTCGTCTTCATCGCAGCGGGCGCGGCGTGGGCGGGCGTTCTCGGGCTGGGGATCGCCCGTGACGGCGGTGCGCCTACTAATTGACGATGCGCCCAGCGGACTCGTTGGGGGACCACGCAAGGAGCGACGGATGGATGTGATCACGCAGGCAGACAAGGACCGGTTGGAGACGCGGCTGAAGGAGCTGCTCACCAACCGCCCCGTGCTCTCCGAGCGGATCGCCGAGGCCCGGGCGCTGGGCGATCTCAAGGAGAACGCCGAGTACCACGCCGCCCGCGAGCAGCAGGGGCTCGAGGAGGCCGAGATCAAGCGTCTCGAAGAGCGCCTCGCGTCGGCCCAGCTCGTTTCGGACGACAAGCAGGCCGCGGACGTGGTCTTCATCGGCTCGACCGTGAAGCTCCGCGAGGTCGGGGGGCGCGACGACGAGCCCGAGCTCTACCGGCTTGTCGGCGAGATCACCGGCGAAGACGACGGCGACATCATCGAGGTCACGACCAACTCACCGTTCGGCGAGGCGCTCATGAAGGCACGCATCGGCGAGACCATCCGCGTGAACGCGCCGCGTGGCGTCAAACGCTTCGAAATCCTCGAGATCCTGTGAGAGCCCTCGCGTGACCGATCAATCGCTCCCGCCCGCGGTCTGTGTCGTCGGCTCGTTGACGATGGACACCGTCGTCGCGTGTGACGAGTTGCCAGCGCCGGGGCAGACGGTCTTCGGGCGGTCCGTGCGCACCGAGCCGGGGGGGCGGGGGCTGCGCCAGGCGGTCGCCGCGGCGCGCGCGGGGGCGGAGGTCTCGCTCATCGGGCGGGTCGGGCGTGACGCGACGGGTCGCGAGCTGCGGGCGATTCTCCAGCGCGAGCGGGTGAACGACGTCGGGCTCGCCGAGAGCTGGTCGGCGCCGACCGGGGCGTCGTCGATCTCGGTTGATGCGCAGGGGGAGCACACGGCTGTCGTCGTCCCCGGCGCGAACGAGCAGCTCGACCCGGGCGGGGTGGAAGAGGCGCGCAAACGCATCGAGGGGTGCCGTGTGCTGCTGGCGCAGCTCGAGGTGCCGGTCCTCGCGGTGACGCGCGCCGCCGAGATCGCCCGCGCCGGTGGGGCGCGGGTGGTGCTCAACGTCGCGCCGGCGCAGCGGGTCTCCGAGGAGCTGTTGTCGCTGACGGATGTCGTGATCGCCAACGAAACGGAGGCGCGGGTGCTCGCGGGCGTCGCCCCGAACGCGACGCCCGAGGCGCTGGACGCCGCGCTCGCGGCGCTGGGCGTGCCGGTGATCGTGGTGACTCGCGGGTCAACAGGATCGTCGGTGATCGCGGGCGACGATCGGTGGCACGTCCCGGCGCACGAGGTTGACGTGCTCGACACGACGGGGGCCGGCGACGCGTCGATCGGCGCGCTCGGCGCTGCGTGGGCGGGGGCTTCTGCCGAGCCGGGCCCGCCCCCGATGGGGGCCCTGCGTGAGGCGCTCCTGTTCGCGAGCGCCGCGGGATCGCTCGCGACGACGCGGCGCGAGTCCGTCGCGTCCATCCCCAACCGGGGCGAGATCCAGTCGCTGATCGCCGAGGCCGAGACGCGCCGCTAGCTCACGCGAAGATGCCGCCGCGGTGCAGGGTCAGCACCCACGCGGGCGTCTCGGAGAGGAACCGGCGCAGGTGCCGGCGGCGTCCGAGGTAGTAGCTGATCGCGAAGCCCTGGACGAGCGCGGTCGCGGCGATGAGCCCGCCGTAGACGGCGTACAGGACCGTCCGCTGCAAGGACTCGACCGACTGGTTGAGGTTCGCGAGCGCCGGTTCGTTCGCGATCGCGGGGTCGGCGAAGGCGCTGGGGAGCCCGATCGGCGCGCCGTCCGCGTGCATGAGCTTCCAGACCGCGTAGGCGATGATCACGCACGCGAGCACGCCCTGGTTGAACGCCAGCATGCCGAGTGCCGAGCTGTCGAGACGTCGCAAGGACCCGCGCAGCGCGAGCTCGTGGTACCCGATGCCGCACAACGCGATCGCGAGCGCGAAGAGGACGCCGTTGCCGAGAGCGAACGGGAGCGTCGCGACGCCGGCGACGAGCGTGGTCCACCCCGAGATGCTCGCGAACCGCGCCGTCGCTCGGAGCTTGCGCGAGCGCCGGTTCGACTGGCGGAGCTGGACGAAGTGCTCTGGCGACAGCGGGCCGAGGTCGCCCTCGGGCAGATCCTTGATCATGGCGCTCATGAGGGTGCGCATCGGCGTGGGGGTGCCGGGCCTGCACAGGGTGGTCGCGAGTGTGCGTCCCGGCGCGTTACCCACTCGGGAAGGGTGGGACGGGCAGCACGAGCGCTGCGCCCGAACCCCGATAACCGGCGCATATCGCCCGGTCAGCCACGGGCGTCGATGCGGCGCGCGGCCTGGGCGACATCGGCGAACACGGACTCCGCGGTGGGCCAGCGCCCCGCGCCGCGCCCGATCACGGTCTCGCGCCGCCCGTCGGCGAGCTGGACGATCAGGACGGCGGACTCGTCACGGGCCCGCGCCAGATCAGACCCCTCGCGGACCGTCTCAAGGGCGACACGGGCGCCGATCGTGCCGTCGTCGCGCCTCGAGGCGCGGGCGACGAGCCGGCGGGCGAACCCGCGCTCGAGCGCGGGCGCGCCCTCCGCGAGCGACTCGATGCCGCTCACCTCGACGGCGGACTCGGGCATCTCGGGGTCGAACGCGATTCGTGAGAGCAGGCAGAGCTTCTGGGCGGCGTCGAACCCGCCGACGTCCGCGGTCGGGTCTGCCTCGGCGTACCCGAGCCGCTGGGCCTCTTCGAGCGCCTCGGCGTACGTTGTTCCGCGCGCCATCCGCCCGAGGATGAAGTTGGTCGTGCCGTTCAGCACGCCCGAGATCGCGGCGATCTCGTGCTCGCGCGCGATCCGCTCGACCGCTTCCAGCATGGGAACGCCCCCGCCGACCGCGGCGGAGTCGAGCAGCATCACGCCGCGCTCATCGGCGAGGGACCGGAGCGCCACGCCGTCGCGCGCCATCAGCGCCTTGTTCGCCGTCACGACGTTGCAACCGGCGTCGAGCGCCCGGGTGATCAGGTCGCCCGCGAGCCCCGTGCCCCCGATGACCTCGATGACGAGCTCGGGGTCGGCGGCGAAGACCTCGTCGACGCTCGTCATCAGGATCTCGGGGTGCTCGAGCTTGTCGGCGTACTTGGACGGGTCGCGCACGAGGATGCTGCGGACGTCGTACATCGTGGGCTCGGCGAGCATGTGCCGCAGCACGCCCCCGCCCACGGTGCCG
Source organism: Phycisphaerae bacterium (assembly GCA_030426605.1). GTDB lineage: Bacteria > Planctomycetota > Phycisphaerae > Phycisphaerales > UBA1924 > BQJQ01. The sequence continues at coordinate 10,464 of JAUHXM010000098.1, forward strand.
AGCCCGAGCAGGGCCACGCGCACGGGCCGGCGCGGGCCGCCCTGCGGCACCTTGACCGTTTCCTTCGCGCCGATGACCGATGGCGTCTCCGACCCGAGCGCTCCGATCTCGAGGATCAGCCCGTGATCCGCGGCGTACTTCACGCACTTGGGCTGCGCCACCTGCGCTGGTGAGGCGAGCGCGTCGTCATACGTGAGCGCCGAGAATTTGCGCGCACCGGGCTGCTTCGGATCGGCGTCGTACCAGCCGTCCACGTCCTTGACCAGCCGGCACCGCGCGGCGCCGACCGAGTGGGCGACGAACAACGCGGTCAGGTCCGACCCGCCTCGCCCGAGCAGCGTGGTGAACCCGCGCTTGTCGCGCCCGGCGAACCCTGGCAGGACGACCACGTTGCCCATGTTCAGCTCGTGCTTCACCGGCCCGGCGGCCATCGACTCGGGCTCGGCGTTCACCGGGTCGCCCGTCGTGCGCAGATCGATCTGCGCCGGGTCGAGCAGTGTCGCGGGGATGCCCGCTGCCTCGATCGCGAGGGTGACCTGGGCCGAGCTGTGCGACTCGCCCACCGCGAGCAGTGCCGCGTACGCCGCGGGGTGGGGCTTGTCCGAGATTTCACCCGCCCGCTGCGCCAGGCGGTCGGTCGTGTCGCCCATCGCGCTGCAGACGACGACGACGCGCCGCCCGTTGCGGACCTCGCGGTACACCTCGTGCACGGCGTCGGCGATCTTCGCTTCCGATGCGAGGATCGAACTGCCGAACTTGAGCACGACGATCTCGTGATCCAGCGATTCGGCGGTGGGGGCCGGGCGGGCGCGCCGCGGCGGGCGGTCCGGCTCGGGCATGTGCGAAGGGGCGTCTATGGGCATGGCGCGAACCGTACGGCGATCGACTC
>JAUHXM010000099.1 GCA_030426605.1 Phycisphaerae bacterium
CTCGTGGTGTTCAGCGACTTCGAGTGCCCGCACTGCACCGCCAACGCGGTGGTGCTCGAGCGGCTGCGCCGCTCGCACCCGAGCTCGGTGCGCGTGCATCACCGCCACCTGCCGCTGCCGTTCCACGCGCACGCGGAGATGGCCGCGCAGGCGGCCGAGGAGGCGCGCGCGCAGGGCGGCGACGAGGCGTTCTGGCGGATGCACGACCGCCTGTTCGCGCACCCGGGCGAGCTCGAGCCCGATGAGTTCGAGCCCAACAACATGCAGTCCGTCACCGCCGCCCGCCCCGTCGGGCAGGTGAACTCGCCCAACTTCGGGCCCGCCAACCCCGAGCTCGTCGTCTCGAACCTCACCATCGACGACTCGAACGACGACGACTACTACCGCTTCTACATGCCCGCCACCGGCGGCGGCAGCGACTTCGTCCGCGTCACCTTCGCCCACGCCCTGGGCGACATCGACATGCGTCTCAAGAACGACTCGGGCTCCACACTCGACAGCAGCACCAGCGTCTCGAACGCCGAGATCATCTCGCTGTCCGGACGCCCCGCCGGGTGGTACGCCGTCCAGGTCTACGGCTTCAACGGCGACACCAACCCCGACTACGAGCTCACCATCAACCCGCCCAGCGCCCCGGCGCCGACCATCGACGTGCTGAACCCGCCCGCGGGCGACATCCAGCTCGTCCACGGCGCGGAGAACTACACCGCCACATGGAACGCCTCCGACCCCGGCGGCAACCCGACCTGGGTCTCCCTCTGGGCCAACACCGCGCCAACCTTCGATGGCAACGAGGTCTTCCTCCCCACCTCCATCAACACCGACGGCTCCATCGGCATGTACGTCATCAACTCCGCCTACCTCGACGAGGACACCTACTGGATCTACGCCGAGGTCACCAACGGCGGGGCCACCTCGGGCGAGTGGTCCGATGGCACCATCACCTTCACCGCCTTCTGCATCGCCGACCTTGACGGCAACGGTGCGCTCAACGTGGACGACATCGATGTCTTCGTCACCTACTTCCTCGCCGGCGACCTCACCGTCGACTTCGACGGCAACGGCTCCTTGAACGTGGACGACATCGACGCCTTCATCGCCGCGTTCCTCGCCGGCTGCCCGTAAACCGCCCAGTACGATCCGAACAATTGAGGCGCCGCGGTTCAGGCCGCGGCGCCTTTTTCATGCGCCGACCGGTGCCGCCTCCTTCACGACGGTGTCGGCATCGGTCTTCAGCGACTGGGGTGCCATGACCTCCGACCCCACCACCGGCGAAACCCTCGCCGTCTCCGGCACACTCGTTCGAACGATCGATCCCCGACCGTCATCGGCGCCGCGTACACCAGCACAAACTCCCTGCCGGCACCCGCCGCCGGCATCGCGTTCCTCCGCGCCCCGCACGGCGCCAACGGCGCGCTGAACCTCGACGACATCGACGCGTTCCTCGCCGCCGTCCTCGCTGGCTGCCCGGAACCGACCCGAGCCAATCGGAATTATTCAAAGCTCCCGCCTCAGGCAGCGGGTGTTTGTTTGCGCGCTGATCGCACCGAGAAATACCTTGCGGATCGCCTGTTGTAGAACTTCACGCCGCCGGGCCGGAAGCCGGCGGGTGCGCCCTTGCATCGAGGACCCCCGATCGGCTACACCGGACTTGACCTCGTCACCAACCCGGCGGCCAATCCCTCGGCTGAGTGCGCGCCACGTTGGCCGCCCCAGCACAGAGGGGACACCGATGAGACAGAAGTCACGCCGCCGTCGCGGGTTCGTCCGCCGATCGGCCCACGCCCTGACCGCCGCCCTCGCCGCGACGGTCGTCCTGCTTGCCGCGCCCGTCGGCCAACAACTCGCCGAGGCCTGCGGGTGCAAGAAGCCCGCCATCCGACGCTGCTCGCCATCGCTCACCATGTGGAAATGGTGCAAACGCGTCTACCGGACCGACGAGCCCGTCGTGCTCGACTTCTCATGGCTCGGCGTGCTCAACCCGCCGTGCCCGCCCGGCGTCATCTGCATCCCGTGCCCACCCGAGGTTTCGACCGACGTGTTCTTCAACGTGACCCCGATCAGCGGGGGTCCCACGACCGCCTTTGGTGCCATGACCGTCACGTTCGTTGACGGCGTCATCTCCGCGGACACCATCACCATCACGCCCGACGGTGGGCTCCCCTGGACCCCTGGCATCTACAACGTCGAGGGTGTGATCGACGTCACGCTCGCGGACGGCACCGTGATCGCCGCCGTCGGCGACACCTGCATCTGCATCGTCGAGCCCTCGGATGCTGACCCGATGCTCCCGAGACTCGACCTCGAGAACATCACGCCCGACGGGCCCGGCGGCACCCAGGTGCACCCGGGCGACGCGCAGTCCAATACCTACGTGATCACGAACAACCGCGCCGTCCCGTGCACCGTCGATCTCATCGGCCAGAACGACCAGCGCGGCGGCGTGCCGGGCGTCATCCCGAGCGGGGCCGTCATCGTGGACCCGTTCTCGTTCGCCGACCCGGGCCCCGGCGATGACTATCCGATCGCCTTCGACATCAACGTGCCCGACCCGTGCCTGCCGCTCCCGGCGTTGCCGCAGCTCGCGACCAACTCCTTCGACATCATGCCGCCCCTCGTCATCGACCCGTTCTCGTCGGTGCAGTTTGACGTCCACTCGCGCGGGTGGCAGCTGTGCGAGACCGGGTCCGGATGCGAGCAGGTCCTCGAAGGGAGCGTCCGATGGACCGACGGTCAATTCAACCAGATCTGCGTCGGCGGCGTGACCATCTCCAACTCCGCCGTGCCCCCGGCGTACGACTGCCCCGACTCGGGCGCCACCGTGCTCTGGCAGCCCGCCGACTTCGGCGGCAACCCTGTCCTCCGAGGGCAAGCCAACCCACGCCCAACCGGCAACTACGTCATGGACTACCTCTTCAACCCGCCCCAGATCCTGATCGACGGGCAGCCCTTCCCAGTCCAACTCCAGATCAGCCCGGCGACGACCGATACCTGCCGCGTCACCGCGGTCGTGCAGTTCCCGGCGCCCGAAGTGCCGATGCCGATCGACTTCTTCTTCGCGATCGATAACTTCGGCGCGTTCCCGGCCCAGGTGCTCGGAGACGACGGGCCGCCCTCGTTCATGCCCGGCCTCCCAACCGGGTTCGACCACATCGCCCCCACCGCCAAGACCGCGCTCATCATCGACGAGAACGGCGACGGCGTCGAGGACTCCATGCTCATGAACCTCGTCCAACTCCAGGGCGAGGTCGTCTGCGATCCCTCGAATCTCAACGACCACGGGCAGGTTCTCGACCTGACAAACGCGTTCTACGCGCACAACCCCGGCTTCGGGTTCAACACCATGGTCATCCAAGGGCAGACGGTCGTGAACCCATGCTTCGGGCCCGCGCCGAAGGGCACCGGCACCGGAGTCGCGCCCGCCGAGCTCCACTTCTCGATCGACATCCGCTCGTTCGCCGGCGGGTTCCCGCCAAATACCTGCATCTGCGACTGCGACGCCAGCGGCACGCTCAACATCGACGACATCGATTGCTTCGTCGCCGCGTTCCTCGGCGGCGACCTCGCCCTCGCCGACTGCGACCACAACGGGGTCATCAACATCGATGACATCGACTGCTTCGTCGCCTGCTTCCTCGCAGGCTGCCCGTAACGCAACACCCGCGACCAGACTCCTCGGGCCCCGTAGACTCTTGTCTGCGGGGCCTTTATCATTCCCGCGAGGCGGGACCGTGCGCATCAGAACGCGAATCCGGAGGCAGTGGCGCCGTCGGCGAGGGCCGGTCGGGATCGCCGCGCTCGTCCTCGCGTTCTGGGTCGCCTCCGTCGGCGTCCTCCCGTCCACGGGCATCCTCGCGAAGGCCGCGCGCGAATCAGCCGGCGAGCGCTACCCCTGCCAGGGTGGGCGCTGCTCGTGCTCGTCCGCGTACGAGTGCTGGACCGCCTGCCGGTGCAAGTCCATGAGCGAGAAAGTCGCCTGGGCCCACGAGCACGGCGTGCCCGTCCCCTCATACGCCGACCTCACGCTCGTCTCCGCGCCACCCAGCGCCCCAGCCTGCCCGCTGTGTGTGACCGAAGACTCCGCCGCGCCCGACGCCGAGCCCGCGCCCCCGGTGACGCTCTCGCCCCTCGGGTGCAAGGGGCTCGAGATCCTCACCGCGTTCGCGGTGCCCACGACACTCCGCCCGCGCCCCACCGTCGTGCCCGGCGCGGACACCCCGAAGGCGCGGCCGCTCGCAGCGCACAACCTCGCCTTCTCCTCGCGCACCATCGATCTGGACCCCCCGCCGCCCCGCGCCGCGTGACGCCCCCCGTCTGATCTCACGTCACGCAACCGCTGCGCGCCCACGGCGCGGAGGGCCACCATGCACGCGCCCAGAGCGTTCACGCTCATCGAGCTGCTCGTCGTCATCGCCATCGTCGCGGTGCTCATCGCGATCCTGCTGCCCGCGCTCGGCGCGTCGCGCGATGCCGCGCGCCGGACGGCATGCCTCGCCAACATGCGCTCCCTCGAGACCGCCCACACCGTCTACACCACCAACAACGACGGGCGCACCCTGGGCACCCTCCACCTGGACGCCTCCCAGGGCAATCGCTGGCACGACGTGCTGACGTCGTACGACCCCATGCTCCTGCTGCGCTCGCCCATGGACACCTCCCCGCACTTCGAGGAGCCCATCGAGGGCCAGCTCCGTGTGACCTCCTACTCGATCAACCACTATCTCACGCCCGACTACCGGCACGGCTACGCGACCATCGACCGCGTGCCCACCCCCGGCGCGACGGCCCACTTCGTGATCGCGGTCTTCGAGGGGCCCAAGGCCGTCGCGGACCACGTCCACCCATACCTCTGGCACTCGCCCGTCCCGGGCGCCAGCGCCGGCAAGGCATCGCTCGAGATCCAGACCAACGCCCATACCGGCGACCCCGCCACACCCGCCGCGCGCAGCGCGTACGGGTTCCTCGACGGGCACGCCGAGTCCATCGCATTCGAAGACCTCTATACCGACGCCGGGAAGAACAACTTCGACCCGGCCGTCGCGCACTGAAATCAACCCACCGCGCACCCGCGCGGCGACTCACAGGAACGCAAACCATGACCCTCACACGCATCACCCTCGCCGGCGCGCTCGTCGGCTCGCTCGCGTCCGCAACCCACGCCCACGACGGCCGCCGATTCGAGATCCTCGTGGTGGACAACCAGCTCGCCGCGCGCGGCTACCACTCGGGCGGCGTGGACGACGGCGCCGGCGTCCAACGCCCGTACTACAACGCCCTGCACGATCACTGGTCCTGGAACCCGGCCCCGGGCGTGGTCGCCGCGTCCGCGGACCTCCCCGGGTTCGACCTCATCACCCCGGGCCCGCTCACCGGGTTCGACATCAGCGCGATGCTGATCGACGCGTACCGCTGGGTCGGCCCACCGATGTCCCCGCCAGCCGGCACGGTGCCCACGTTCGAGGCGCTTGGCGTCGGGCAGGACGTCTTCGCCTCCTTCGGCGGCGACGTGATCTCCACCGCCGCGCCGGGCACGCTCACCCTCGTCGAGAACGCCTCCGCCGCCGGCGAGCTGGACATCGACATCGTCTACGACATCGCCGACGAGCCCGCCGCGCAGATCTTCGTGCTGGAGTTCATCCTCGCGACGGACGCGCCGGGCATCGCGGACTCCGACCCCGTGCACGTCCTCTTCTCCCCCGACGGCGCGAACCCCACAGAAAAACTCCACCACGCGTCGCTCTTCACCGAGCGGTTCCTCGGCACCCGCGTCTGCGCCGCGGACATCGACAAGTCGGGCACCGTCAACCTCGACGACATCGACGCCTTCGTCGCCGGCCTCCTCGCGGCGGACCTCGCGACCTCCGACTGCGACGGCAACGGCACCTGCAACCTCGACGACATCGACTGCTTCGTCGCTGCCTTCCTCGCCGGCTGCCCGTAATCCCCAACCCCCGCACCTTCTCAAGGGCCCGGTTCGCCGGGTCCTTTTTTGTTGCCGCAGCGTGAGGCGCACCGCGCCCCGATACCGCCGAGGAGAGCGAGCCCCCACGGAGAACCACCATGCTGCGCCTTACGCTCATCCTCGCCGCCGCGTCCGCTTCGGCGCCCGCCCTCGCCGACGACCTGCTCGTCCCCGCCGAGCACGCGACCATCCAGGCCGCCATCGACGCCGCCCTCCCGGGCGACACGGTGCTCGTCTCTCCGGGCACCTACGCCGAGCTCCTCAACACGCTGGGCAAGCCCATCACCCTCGCCTCCACCGACGGCCCCGCGGCCACCACCATCGACAGCTCGGGCATGGGCGTGACCACCCTCACCATCAGTTCGGGCGAAGGGCCCGACACGCGCATCACCGGGTTCACCTTCACCAACGACTCGGAGACCCACCCCTCCCAGGGCGGCGCGGTCTATCTCAACGGATCATCCCCAACCTTTGACGACTGCGTCTTCGACACCAACCGCTCCGTCTGGGGAGGCGCGGTCTACTGCCTCAACAACACCGACCCGTCCTTCACCGACTGCGTCTTCCGCGACGGGAACGCGTACACAACCAACGGCGGCGGGGGCGGCGCCGGCTTCTTCCAGAACGAAACGTCCAACGCCTCGTTCACCCGCTGCCTTTTCGAGGGCAACTACGGCCGCCAGGGCGGCGCCATCTGGATCTACGGCTCGCCCATTACCTTCACCGACTGCGACTTCATCGACAATCTCGCCTCCGTCGTCGCCGGCGCCGTACAGGTCGTCGGCCGCACCGACGACCAAGGCCTGCGCCCGCGCTTCGATCGCTGCCGCTTCCTCCGCAACCACGCGGGCGACGAGGTCGGGTTCCTCGGCAACGGCGGCGCGTTCGAGTTCTTCCACCGCGGCGCCGAGATCAACGACTCCCTCTTCGCCGGCAACACCTGCGACGGCCACGGGCCCCACATCGCCCACCTCATCGATTCCGCCGCGGACATCACCAACTGCACCTTCTACGGTTACGGCGGCACCAGCCAGCCCATCATCACCGCCCAGTCCCACCTCCACCTCACCAACTGCATCCTCTGGGACCCCGCCTTCCCCTTCACCGCGCTCGGGTCCACAGTCACCGTCGCGCACTCGATCGTCGTCGGCGGGTACTCGGGCACGAACAACTCGTCCGCCGACCCCATGTTCGCCGACCCGCTCGGGCCCGACGGCGTCCTGGGCACCGACGACGACGACTTCACCCTGATGCCCGGCTCGCCCGCGATCGATGCCGGCGACAACACCGCACGCCCGACCGGCGCCGACACCGACCTCGCGGGCAACCCGCGTTTGTCGGATGATCCCGACACCGCGGACACCGGCGTCGGCCCCGCGCCGATCGTGGACCTCGGCGCGCTCGAGGTGCAGGGCCCCGCCGCCGTGTGCTTCGCCGACTGCGACGCGAACGGATCGCTGAACATCGACGACATCGACTGCTTCATCGCCGCGTTCCTCGGCGGCGATCTCGCGGGCGCCGACTGCGACGCCAACGGCACCCTCAACATCGACGACATCGATTGCTTCGTCGCGTCCTTCCTCGCCGGGTGCCCCTGACCGGCACGCCCGGATCCCAAAGGCCGCCGAGCCCGGGCCCTCCCGGGCTCTTTCTCCGCGCCGACCCAAAACTCCATCGAAACCCCTTCCCTCGGCCAGCCGGATCTGTCACCATGTCGTGGTTGGCACCGGGACCCCCCGGACGCCGCACGAGAGAACCGAGAGAAAGGAACCCGACATGAACCGTTTCGTCGCCGCCGTGTGCGCCGTCGCGTGCGCCACCACGATCGCCCCCGCCGGCCAGCTCTTCCTGTCCCTCGCCGACAACATCGGCAACGAGATCAACGGCAACGGCCCCTTCACCGACAACGACATGGTCAACACCGCCGACGCCGTCCCACTCTTCTCCCTGAACGGCGGCGACCTCGACGCCTTCCACATCCTCGACAACGGCAACTACCTCCTCTCGTCCCTCTTCAACGGCGACGCCGGCGGCAACATCTTCGACGACGGCGACCTCGTCGAGTACAACCCCTTCACCAACACCATCGTCGGCAACTACCTCGGCATCGGGAACAGCGCCTTCGCCACCACCGGCGAGGACATCACCGCCGCCACCACCGACGAGCAGGGCAACCTCTACTTCTCCACCCTCTCAGACGCCACCCTCAACCACGCGGGCGGGGCGCTGAGCTTCACCGACGGCGACGTCGTCAAGGTCGACGCCGCCACCGGCGTCGCCTCCATCTTCATCGCCGAGGCAGACCTCTGGGATGACGGCGACTCCGACGTCTACGGCCTCCACTGGATGGGCGACGGCACCATGCTCGTCACCTCCAACTCCGACGAGCTCGTCAACGGCACCCTCTTCCTCGACGGCGACATCTTCCAGTACGACCTCGCCACCGGCGCGGCGTCCCTCTTCTTCTCCGAGTCCAACTTCACCAGCTCCAACACGCACGACGTAGACGCGATCTACTACCGCATCCCCGCGCCGAGCTCCGCGCTCGCCCTCGCCGGGCTCGCCCTCGCCGGCGCCCGCCGCCGCCGCTAACCCTTGTGACCCCAGCCGGGGCTCGGCAAGACGCCGGGCCCCGGTCTTTCCCGTTCGCACCACCAAAGACGAGAACCCATGAACCGCACGACCCTCATCGCCGCGGCGTTGCTCGCCACACCCGTGTCCGCCCAGGATCTCATGCTCATCCCAGACTCCGCCTCCGACGCGGTCTGGGCCTTCTCCGCCGCCGACGGCTCGCTCATCACCAACAGCTACATCACCGACCCCGGATCGGCCGGCGGCATCGACGTCTTCAACCGGCCCATCGAGGTCATGGAATCCTCGACGGGCACCCTCCTCGTCACCGATCAGTTCGCCGACGTCGTCTCCGAGTTCTCCGCCGACGGCACAACCTTCCTCGGCGTCTTCTCGCTCGACGGCACCCGCGACACCACGATCATGGACAACATCCGCGGCGGGCTCGTCCCCGCCTCGGGCCCGTACGCCGGGCACGTCCTCGTCTGCAACGCGGGCGGCACCAACCCACTCCTCTTCTCGCAGGACAACGTCAAGAAACTCGCGCCCAGCGACGGCGACGAGCTCGAAGACTTCGCGTTCAACCGCTACGGCGGCATCCGCGGGCCCTTCGACGCCATCGAGTACAACGGCGACATCCTCGTCTCCACCGACACCCAGAACGCGATCGTCCGCTTCAACCTCGTCGGCAAGTTCAACGAACGCTTCGCGCACAACATCGACTTCCCCCAGCTCGACTTCCCACAGCAGATGGCCGAGGCGACCAACGGCAACCTCCTCGTCTGCTGCTTCTCCTCGGGCGTCATCCTCGAGTTCAACCCCGCCGGCACGCTCGTCGGGCAGTACGACCCCGGCACACTCTCGCTCTACCGCGGCATCGCCGAGCTCGACAACGGCAACCTCCTCGTCACCACCACCACCGGCGTGCACGAGATCACCCGCACCGGGCTCGTCGTCGAGACCGAAGCCGCCGGCGCCGACTTCCGCTACGTCACCCGGTTCACGCCGCCCGTGCCCCCCGCGCCCGCGCGCCGCGCCGCGCCCGTCACCCCGATCGAAGACACCCGCACGCTCGACCAAGCCATCGCCGACGAGCGCGGCGTCACCCAAGACACGAACACCACCCCCCGCGGCACCAACGTGCTCCGGCAGGAGGGCGAGTAATGCACACCAAGACCACCCTGACCATCGCCCTCGCCGCCCTCGCGTCCCCTGCCCTCGCGCAGGACACCGCCTACATCATCGAGGGCTCCGCATTCTTCGGCGCCCCGGGCGTCAACTTTGGCACCGTCGGCGAGGTGGACCTCGAAGACCCCTCCAACGTCACCATCCGCTCCACGCCCGCCGATGACTTCCGCTTCGGCGGCGGGGACATCCACCCCGACACGGGCGACTTCATCGCCTTCGAGAACTCGACCAACGCCCTGCGCATCCTCGACCGCGCCGCCGACCAACAGACGCTCATCGAGTCCATCGGTCTGATGGAATCGGGCGTCGCCGGGCTCACGTTCTCAAACGACGGCACCATCGCCTACGCCGTGACGAACGTGGGCGGGTTCAACCGCATCGTCCAGGCCAACGCGACCACGGGCTCGCTGATTAACGTCCACAACATCCTTGGCAACGCGCTCAGCTCGCTCGCCACCGTCCCCCCGGGTCACCCGACGCTGCCCGAGGGCGAGATCGTCGGGCTCGCGCTCACCGGCTTCGGCACGCTCAACCTCGTCCGCCTCGACCTCGAGACGAACACCGTCATCTCCGAGAACGGGCTCACGGGCATCGGGTTCAACCCGCAGTTCGAGACCGGGCTCGATTTCGCCGCCGACGGCACCCTCTTCGCGCTCATCCAGGGCTTCCGCCAGCTCGGGCCCGACACCTTCGAAGAGATCTCGAGTCACCTCTACACCGTGGACGTCGTGAACCACGCCGTCACCGACCGCGGCGTCGTGCAGGCGGACGCCACCTGGGACGCCGTCTGCCTCGCGCTCAACGACGGCCCCGCCCCTTGCTTCGCCGACTGCGACAGCAACGGATCGCTGAACGTCGACGACATCGACTGCTTCGTCATGGGCTTCCTGAGCGCAGACCTCGGGACAGCCGACTGCGACGCCAACGGCACCCTCAACGTCGACATCGATTGCTTCATCGCCGCATTCCTGGGGGGGTGCCCATGAAACCATCTTGCTTCTTGCTTTGGGTAATGACGGTCGGCGCCGCCGGCCCCGTTTACGCTTCGCCCCCCCGCGTGATCTACTCCAACATCCCCGGGCATCCCACGGCTGTTTGCCCGGGATCGGCAGGAGACGACTTCGCCTCCTTCAATTCCATCCACTTCAGCTTCAACGGAGATTGGTGGATCCTGAAGGCAACCGCAGGCATTTCCTTCGAAGACGTCGTCGTCTACGGCTTCGGCACCAATGGCGCGAACGGCGTGCTCGCTGCCCGCGAAGGCACACCCTCAGGGATCGGTGACGGCACGTTCCACGGGGCCCTCGACACCGACTGCGCGATCAACAACCACGGCGACTACTGCTTCGGATCCCGCCTCGTCGGTGCGCCAACATCTTCGGACAAGGTCATCCTCGCTTCCAACAGCCTCAGTGACCTCGTTGTGGCACACCGCGAGCTCGACCCCGCACCCGCGTTGACCGACAACGGCACCATCGGCGACGAAGTCCTCGGAGACATCCTCTCGATTGGGAACCGGCTCAACGACGGCACAATCCTCTTCAAGGCCGAAGAACTCGGCA
>JAUHXM010000100.1 GCA_030426605.1 Phycisphaerae bacterium
CGAGCGTGGAGTTCGTCGGTGCGTCCGGGTGCCTCATCAGGTGATCGATCGCGTTGAGCGCGAGGTCGTCGCCCTGCGCTGTGGATTCGAGCCCGATCGCGTTCAGCGCGGACACCCAATCCGACCACGCCGCTTCGTCGCTGGGATTGATCGATGTCAGTCGTGTCTGCATGCCGCCCGCGACGCCCGCGGCGAACGTGGGCGTGTCCGGAGTCCGGCCCAGGGTGTCGAAGTACGCGGCGAGACGGGTGCGGGCGCCTCGCGTCAACGCGGGCGAACCCGAGGCGAGGGCGGCGATGCCGTCCGCCCAGAGGCGTGTGTTGAGGTCGGCGTCCGGGCGTGATGCCGTCGCGAGGACGTACGTGATGGCGCCGTCGCCTACGGAATCGGAGCTGCTGATGAACCGGATGACGGCTTCGTTTGCGTCCTGGACGTCGTCACGCCTGAGATCGGCCCAGGAAGCGGCGAGGGTGCGGGCGGCGGACTTGAATCGTGCCATCGCGTCCGAGCGTCCCGCCGAGGCGGCGGACGCCGCGGCCCGGATCTCGTGGGCGATGACGTTCGCGGCGTCGAGGTCGGCCCGCGGCTCTGGGATGAATGCGTCCGCGACGCTTTGTTGGCTGATCGGCTGCGCGGGGATGATGCTCGTCGAGCCGGTGTCGTGCGTTTCGGGTACGGGGGCATCGGCGCGGATGATCACGATCACGAGCACCGACAGGATGATCGCGGACACAAACATCGCCGCGCCCGCGCCGGCTGCGATACGCCAGACGTCGTCGATCTGGTCGGGCTCGGATTCGGATGATGGGCGTGGCGTGAACCCGGGGGCGGGCCGTGCTGCGTGTGTCGCTGATTTGGGGTGGCGGGCGGACCCAAGACGAGCGACCAACGCGATCGCGGCGCGCGGGGGGAGGCGGTGCCAGTGTGCGAGCAACGCGATGCGTCGGCGGGTCGCGGTGCCCCACCCGCCGTGCATGCCGAGGGTGATGAGGGCGTCGCGCTCGAACGCACGGTCGGGGGGCGTGCGTGTTGCCGGCGCTGGTGCCGGGGCTTGAGCCGCGGCCGGCGTCCGCGCCGCCTCGGATCCTGACAGCGAGGCGCGGACGCGTGGATCCAGCAGGTTTGCAGCGGCGGCGTGGACGGCGAGGCGGACCTCGTCGGCCTCGGGGGTGTGGGCGAGCGGGTGCTTGTCGAGTTCGGCGATGCGCCGGTCGCGCGCTTCAAGGACATGCGCATCCGTCACCGTGGCGCGCGGGAGCCCGAGGACAGCGAGCGGCCCGCCGGTCGCGGCATCGGTGCCGAGGAACCGCTCGATCATGCTTGTTTCGGACGGCCGCGTCACGGTGTCGTGCCCTCGGCGTGGGCGGCGGGGAGCTTCCGGTCGAGCTCGCGGAGACGTGTTGTCCAGGGGTCGGTGCCGAGCGACGGATAGATCGCGGCGAGTTGGTCGAAGATCAGCCGCGCCCGGTGCGGATCCTCGGCGGCGATGAGACGCAATGACTCGTAGCGTGCCTCAAACCACTCCGGCGTGCCGTCCTCGCGCGCCGAGAGAAGACTGAGCCACGCCTCGGTTGCGACCGACATGTACGCCGCGGACTCGGCCAGACGCGCGAGCCGGATCAGCGATGACTCGGTGTAGAGCCCCGATCCGATGACCCGTCGGTCGATCTCGATCGCGAGGTCGCGCGACTGCTCGTCGGCGGTGCGGTCCCAGAGCCACGCCGCGGCGGATGACACGGGGTCGAGTGTTTCGGTCTCAAGGAACGGGCGTGCGTCCGCGATCACTGCCCGAGCGGTCGGCGCGGAGGGGTTGCGTTCCCATTCCTCGAGAGAGGATGCCCAGACGATGCGGGCAGCGGCGATGGCGAAGCGGCTGTCGGCGTCCTTGAACGAGCGTGTGTGTGCTCGCGCCTCGGATGGGTGCCCGTCCGCCAGTGCGAGCTGGACACGGCGCAGGGTGATCTCGTCGGAATCCGAATCCTGCCCGGCGTCGTCGAGCATCGCGAGCGTCTCGCGCGCGATGGTGCGCTCCGGCGGATCGAGGAGGAGGGCCACGTCGAGGATCTGGCGCGCGAGGTGGGAGCGTGATTCAGCAGAAGGAGCCCCCGGCTGATCGTTCTGCATGCGCAGCTGTCCAAGCGCAAGATCGAGAAACTCGGCCGCGGTCTCGACGCGAGCGATGCCCTGCACCCCACGGACGCGGCGGTAGAGCAATCGGGCGAGTTCACGCTTGGCGAGCGCGGAGATCGGGTCGCCCTCCGGGACGTCCCGGAGGATGCGGACGGCTTGGGCTTCGGGGATGAGCTCGGCGCCGAGGGTGCGGAGGAGCATGGTCGCGGCACGCGGGCCGGACGGGTGCTCGGTGAGGTATCGCCGGGCGAGGGTGGATCGGTCCGGGGTTGCAATGCCACCGCGGGCGGCAAGTAAATCGGCGGTCACGAACGCCATCCACAGGGCCCGCTCGCGTTGGTCGTCTTCTACGGCGAGCGTCTCGGCGTGCACGAACCCCGCGGCCGCGGCGGCGAGTTGGTCGGCGTAGTACAAGCACGCGGCGGCCTCGAAGGCCGCTCGGGCACGCTCGCGTGGAAACGCGTCGGCGTCGTCGGAGTCCACGGCCTGCGCGAGGCGTTTCGCGGCGTTCTCGTACAGCCCGCGGACCGCGACGGATGTCGCGGGCTGGCCGGTGTCGCCGTTGCCGTCCGCGTGGGCCCTGCGGGCCTCTGCGAAGAGCTCCGAACCGATCACGAAATCCACCGTGAACCCGCGGCCATCGAGCGGGAGCTTGCCGAACCGGGCCGAGAGATCCACGACGTGCGAAAGCTCGCCCTGACGGACAAGCTCGGCGAGCGCGGAGCCGGCGATATCTTCGAGCGCGAGACGGGTGCTGCCTCGGCCGGCCTCGCCGGCACGTGCTCGAAGGGCGACCACGGCGAGCAGCCGTGCCCGCGCCGACCCGCTGGAGCGTGTGAGCATGTCCGACCGAGCGAGTGCGCGGAGGTCTTCCCATCGTTCGGCGCGGGCGAGGGCCTCGATCCGGCGTGAGATGAGCTGCGCGAGCACCGGCTGCTGCGTCGCGACTTCCGGCTCGATCGCGTCGAACCAGTCGATCGCGGCGCGGTGCTCATCCGAGAGGGAGAGCGACGCCGCGACGCCGATCGCAGAGCGTGCGACGTGGTCGTACCGCAGCAGCGACCGGGGCAGGCGCTCGAGTGACGGGGTCTCGTCGGGCGTGTCAAGCACCCACGCGAACTGCTCGAGGGCGCCACGGGGCGGTGCATCGGTGAGTGACGCGAGGTAGATCATCGACCAGCCCGCGTAGAACTTCGCGAGCGATCGGTTGCGGATCGCCTCGCCAAGTTCTGGAAGGGCGGAGCCGGGATCGCGGGCGGATTCGGCACGCTGGCGGCGTTCGAGGTAGAGCACGTCCCGCTCAAGTTGTTCGCCCAGGCGGGAAAAGGCGACGGCAGACTCTTCGAGAAGGGCGATCGCCCGGTCGCGCTCCTCATCGGTCGCGAGCAGCAGGCGGTGGCGTTCGGCGATCTCCTCGGCGGGGCGGTATCGTGCGATCGCGATCGCCAGACGCAGGCCCGCGAGTTCGTCCGCCTGGGCGGATTCGGTCATCTCCCGCGCGGCGTCGAGGAGGCGGGCCCGCTCGTCGGCGTCCTCGACTTGCGCCAGCCGGTCGGCGTAGTACGCGCCGAGCCTTTCGAGCAGCCGATCGCGCTCGGAGCCCGCGGCGCGGTCGAGACGCGATCGGAGGTACGTCTCCGCGTACCGGTCCATCCCGTGCTCGGTGAGGAACGACTCGGTGGCGTCGGACTGCGCCACGGCGCCGGGCGCGAGCACCATCAGCGCACCGAGCCACGCGAGCGGGCTGCTCTTCGGTCGAGATTCAGCGCGTCGCCGCAGGTACATAGCTCCTCTTCTCGAACCCGGCGTCGCGGGCGGCTTGCAACGCAGCGGCGGCACCGGCGACGGTCGCGTCGTCGTGCACACGGATCGCAACGCCCGGCTCCTTCGGGAGGGCCTGGAGAACGCGGCGGAGCGCGGCGGGGTCGCCCGTCGCGGTCTCGCCGATCACGTACACGTCCTTGCCGTCGCGTTCCATGACGTCCACGATCTGCGGCGTCAGGTCGGACGCGCCGGTGCCCGTCCGCTGCGCCTTCGCGGCGGCGTTGAGGCGGTCCTCGCTCGTCGAGAACGTGGACGTGACAAGGAAGAAGACGAGCAACAGGAACACCACGTCGATCATGCTCGCCATCGGGAGGGTGCCGGTGGACGCGCCCATGTCCTCGTGCTTGGGTCGGAACTTCAAGGCGCCCCCCCATTCGGCGGCGCGGTCGCGATGGACCAGCGGGCGAGGCCGGCATCGGCGACGCGGCGGGTGACGCGGTTGAGGTCCGCCGCACGGCTGAGCCGGTCAGGGCGGACGCGGATGCTGACGGCGTCCGGCCCACCGGAACGCTCGACCTCGCGCGAGACGAGGGCGACGAACGCATCGAGGGTGATCGGTTCGGACTGGAGGTAGAGCTCGCCGCGGTCGTTGAGGTCGAGAACAAACGTGGGTTTGCCGGCGGACTCCTCTTGCTCGCCGGGCTCGCGGGGGAGATCGATCTCCGTGTGGGTCAGCTCGCCGAACTGCGCGGTGAACAGGAAGAAAATGACGAGCTGGAACACCACGTCGATCATCGGCGTGAGATCGAACCCGCGCGGCCGGGACCGGGTTGGACGGGTGAATCTCACGACCGCTGCGCCCCCGAGGCACCCTCGAGGTGGGCGGCGAGGTCTTCGACGATCTCACCGACGTCCGTCGTCAGCGCGTCCACACGGTTGCGGAGGAACGTGTGGGCGGCGGTCGCCGGGATCGCGACGATGAGCCCCAGAACGGTCGTGACGAGCGCTTGCGAGATGTTGCCGGCGAGTTGATCCGGGCGTGCGGGACCGTCGGCGAGGGTGAGCGTGTCGAACGCGCCGACCATGCCGACCACGGTGCCCAGCAATCCGAGCATCGGGGCGATGGCGGCGATAAGCCCCACGCCATCCGTGAGCCGGAAGAGACGAGCGGTCTCACGCTGGCCGGCTTCTTCGAGCGCGCTGCGGAGTTCAAGGAACCCGAATGGCGAGCGTGAGCAGCGGACGAGGGCCGAGCCCATCACACGGGTGAGAAACGAGGCGTTGTCCGGGTTCTCGGTGAACGCGATCGCCTGGTCGGTCTGGCCCGCCGAGAGCATCTGGTCGAGGTGCTCGACCGCCCCGGGCGGGGCGAGTCGGGCGGATCGGACCTGAATGAGCTGCGCGACGATGAGCGCGATCGCGACGAGCGAGAGCAGGATGATGATGATCCCGATCTGCCCGCCTTCGGCGATGTAATCGAGCAACGATTTGCTCTGCGCTTCCGCCTGCCCGAGGGTCAGCGAGGCGAGCGCGGGTGCGGTCGTCATGAATCGGTTCCTTCCGGGTCCCGGGGTTGACCGGCGCGTGCGGCCGGGTGGTCGGGGAAGCGGGCGTTGAGCTCGGCTTCGAGCAGCCGCGCGGTGCGGTCGTCGCCGGCGGCGCGCGCGATGCGGGCGGCATCGTACCACGCGATGCCCGCGAGCACCGGCGCATCACTCTCGTGTCGCAGCGCGATATCGATGGCTTCGACGACGGCGAGTTGGCGTTGGTCGTCTGCGTCTTCCATGCCCAGCGAACGGCTGATCGCGACGCCGGCCCACGCCTCGACCCAACGCTCCGGGCGACGCTCGCGGAGGGCGTTCAGCCGGGCCCGCGCGTCGGCACGTGTTTCCGGATTTGCAGCGCACGCCGCGACGATGTCTGACACGAACAGCACCGTCTCGTCGCGCCCGATTGTTCGGATGAGATCGACCCGTGAGATGACGCCTGAATCTGCCCCACCGTCGAGAGCCGCAGACGACGCGGCGGCGTCGAGGTACAACGCGAGCAGCACACCCGCGCGCGTGTCAGGAGCGATCCGGCTTGTCAGCAGTTCCGTCGCGGACTCGAAGGCTTTCGCGGATGACGCGCTCGTGAACAGCGGCGGCAGGTGCGTGACAACCCCCGACTGATCGTCGTATCCAAGCCACGGCACCGACACGTCGGCGCCTCCCGAAGCGAGCAGGGCGACCCACGCGGCGGTCGCCCCCGGCCAATCCCCGAGCCAAAGACGGCACGCGAGCACGCCCTCCGCCCACGCCGCGGAGACCGCTCCCGATCGCCCGATGAGCTCGTCGGTGTGCGGATCGAGGAGACGGAGGGCACCGGCGACGTCGCCCCGCTCCAGGCGTTTGTTGGCGCGCCACACGTCGTCGCCGCGTTGGCGGGCGATCGCGAGTTTGCTTGTCGGTGCCGGTATTGGATCGATCGAGCGGACATCGGTCCACGCGATCGGGCGTTCGTCGGGAGGCGCCTCATCGTCGGTCGGCGTCAGGAGGACGAGCGTCTGCTCATCGAAGCGTCCAACAGCCCCCTCGATGTGCTCGCCGGTGGAACGGAGCGTCACCAGCTCGGCGTCTGCGGTCGGCGCGGTGTGCAAGCACACCGCGATCGTGAGGCACGCGGCTCGGGTGTTCACGGGCGTCTCCCGTCCACGAGTGTGTAGCGGCCGCCGGATTGGCGGGCGATCTCGCGCATCCGTGGCTCGGAGTTGGCCTGCACGGACGAATCCGGCTCCGTGAACAGAACACAGTGGACGGGCAGGTTGGCGCGCCGGTTCAGGTTCGCGATGAACTCGATGACCGCTTCGTCGAACTCGCCGTCGGTCATGAAGTAGATCGCGTCGGGGAGGGGACGCAGGCGGTAGGCGTCCTCGAAGGCGTCACGCGGGTCAGTGCCCTGCGGGCGGTTGATGCCCCACCGCCGAACGTCGTCGGTCGCGATCGAGGCGATGCGGGAGCGGGCGTCGATCTTGTTGCGGTCCGTCGCGGGGATCCACCGACGGGCGTACAGCGACCCCGCGTCTCGCGCAAAGAGCAGCACCGCGAACTCGCTGGTCTCGAGCAGCCCCGAGACCGAGCGGGCGAGCTCGGAGCGGGTCACCTCGAGGCGGGAATAGTTGTCGAACGCATCGGAGTCCATCGAGCCCGACACATCGATGATGTAAACGAACCGGCGGCCCTGGGCTTCGAGCCCGAAAAAGCTCGCGCCCGCGCCCCCCGCGGCACCGAGGCTCGACATATCCGACCCGATGTCGTCGCCCGAGCCGGTCGAGAGGTCCGTCATCGAGCTCAGATCGACCGCCTGGTCGCGAAGCGGGTCGGTATCGCCCGCCACGAGCTCGGAAATATCGGCGAGCTCCGTCGCGGCGGACTCGGCGCTCGCGGGGACCGCGGCGCTCGCGTCCGACTCGGCGGGCGGGGCCAGGTCGATCTCGTTCATCACGGCGAATTCGACCGCGGGGTCGCCCGCGCCGCCCGCGTCGGCGTTCGAGTACGGGATCTGGACCAACGCCGCGATGATCCACAGGACCAGGTGGACCCAGATCGAGATCGCGATGCCCACGATGGATCCGCGGTAGAGCCAGCGTCGGACGCGGTGCCAGAAGGGGCCCGCGGGGTCAGCGGGCGTGTCGTTGGTCGGGATGGCGGGCGTCGGGTCGGTCACCGAAGGAATTGTCTCATGATCGGGCGTGGTGTGTTCCCACGGGGGTTCGTACCCGCTCGGCGGGGGTTCTGCCTTCGTCGGCGGCTTGACCCGACGGGCGGCTGGCCTTTCAATCGGGGAATCGCGCCGCCGAGCCAGAGTTTCCACATGGAGCCACCATGACGACCACGCCCACCTCTTCTTCGCAGCAAGCCCCCGGGGGTTCTGCTGGTGTGCCCAGGCGGGTGCTCCTCAAGCTCAGCGGGGAAGCGTTCTGCGCGGCGGGGGGGTTCGGGATCGACCGCGACGAGCTCCGGACGATCGCCGAGGAGATCAAGTCCGCCCGCGAGGTCGGAGCGGAGATCGCGGTCGTCGTGGGCGGGGGGAACATCATCCGCGGGGCCGAGCTCGCCGAGCAGGGCGACATCCCGCAGTCCACAGCGGACTACATGGGCATGCTGGGCACTGTCATCAACGGCGTGGCCCTCAAGGAGATGCTCGAGACGCTGGGCGTGCCCACGCGGCTCATGAGCGCGATCGAGATCAAGGCTGTCGCCGAGCCATTCATCCGAGGGCGAGCCCTGCGGCACATGGAGAAGGGGCGCGTCGTCGTCCTCGCCGCGGGGACGGGCAACCCCTTCTTCACGACCGACTCATGCGCCGCCTTGCGGGCCAGCGAGCTCGAGTGCGACCTGCTCCTCAAGGCGACCAAGGTGGACGGCGTCTACACCGCCGACCCCAAGAAGGACCCATCCGCGACGAAGTACGACGAGTTGTCGTACGCGCAGGCGATCGACCAGCGGCTGCGGGTGATGGACCTGACCGCCCTGGCGATGTGCGAGGATCGGGACATCCCCGTGCTCGTCTTCGATTTCTGGGACCGCGGCAGCATCCGACGGGTGATCGAAGGCGACCGGTCCATCGGCACGCTGCTCTCCTGAGTCGGGTTCTATCATCCCCTCCCCCGGCGACGGACGGCCCGGGCACCCGGAGATTGCGATGACGACCACCCCAGACAGCATCCTCAAGCAAGCCGAAGAACAGATGAAGAAAGCCCTGGAGTACCTGAGCCACGAGCTCAAGGGCATCCGGGCGGGGCGGGCGTCGCCGGCGATCGTCGAGTACGTCAAGGTCGAGGCGTACGGCGCCGAGACGGACCTCAAGTCGATCGCGGCGGTCTCGGTCCCCGAGCCCACGCAGCTGCTCATCAAGCCGTTCGACCCGGGCACCCTCAACGCCATCCGTCAGGGCATCGAGCAGGCTGGGCTCGGCCTGAACCCGCAGGTCGAGGACAAGCAGATCCGCATCAACATCCCGGCGCTGAGCTCCGAGCGACGCAAGGAACTCGTCGCGCAGGCGAAGAAGGTCGGCGAGGAGCAGAAGGTCTCCATGCGCAACGCGCGGCGTGACGCGAACAAGCAGGCCGACGCGCTCGGCAAGGGCGACGGGCACCTGTCCGAGGACGAGATCAAGATCCTCCACGACGAGATTCAGGAGCTCCTGAAGAAGTACGAGGGCAAGGTCGAGTCGGCGATCGAGTCGAAGACCAAGGAGATCACCGAGATCTGATCCCGGTGACTGATCGACCAATTGAAAACGCCGGGCCCCGCGGGGCCCGGCGTTGTTCGTTTCAGGATGAACCGACTCAGCGGACGATGATCGCCCGCGGCGAGACGAGCAGCACGTTCTCGTCTCGCAGGAGCGTCATCGCGCCCAGCGCGTCGCGGACGGCGGCGAATCGGTCCTCGCCGAGCAGGAGGCGCATCGCCTCGACGAGCTCGCTCTGACGCTGGGCGAGGGCGGGTGCCTTGATGAAGCTGCCGAGCATCTGCTCGAGCAACTCGTCGAGCGTCGGGGGCAGCGGGTACTCGACGATCTCAGGCGTGGAGAGCCCGACGTGGGCGGCCATGTCCGTGATCGCGTCGTCGAGCCCGCCGAGCTCGTCGGCCATGTTCAGCTCGACGGCGTCACGCCCAACGAACAGACGCCCCTCGGCGGTCTTGCTCAGGTCGATGCCCGGGCGCCCGGCCGTCACGCGGTCGGTGAAGAGGTTGTACGTCTCGGTCATCTTCATGCGGATGAGCTGCTGCTCGGCGTCCGTCCAGGGGCGGGCGGAGCTGTTGAGCGTTGCGGCGGGCCCGCGTGAGCGCTCGACGACGTTGATGTTGAGCTTCTCGTAGAGGTCGCCCATGGCGTACTTGCCGCCGACGACACCGATCGAGCCCACGATGCTCGAGGGGTTGACGTAGACCTTGTCGCCCGCGCTGAGGACGTAGTACCCGCCCGAGGCGGCCATGCCGCCGACGGAGACCCAGACGGGCTTGTGCTCTTTGAGGCGCTGGATGCCCTGCCACATCACCTCGGAGGCGATGGCGGACCCGCCGGGAGAATCGACGCGGACGATGACACCCTCGATGTCGTCCTCCTTGATGATGTCCTCGATGGCGTTGCGGATGGTGCGCGAGCCGACGGACTCGCCCCCGCCGAGCAGACCGCCGGAGGACGAGTCTCCGTCGATGATGGTGCCGGCGATGTGGAGGATCGCGATCGAGGGGCCGTCGATCACGGTCTGCTTGACACCGGACCCAAAGATCTCGGTCATGAGCGCGAACGGGTTGGAGGTGTCGAGGGTCGAGGTGATGGTGTAGGGGTCCTTCACCCAGCGCGGTTGCTCGCCGTAGGTCGATGCGAGGTGGGAGCGAATGTCGGGCAGATCGACCGATGCGTCGATGAGCCCGGCGTCGATCGCCTGATCGGCGTCCGCCCACCACGCGACGGACATCGCCTCGTCGAGCTCGGCATCGCTCATGCCGCGTCCCTCGCGAACGATGCTGCGCTGCGACTCGTACATGCCGTCAAGAAGGGACTCGATGTTCTGGTCCCAGGCGTCGGAGGGCTCGGAGCGGGTCATCTGCTCGTTGGCGCCCTTGTAGTCGCCGACCTGGATGAGCTGGGCCTCAACGCCGAGCCAGCTGAGCGTGTCGGCGAGAAACATCTCTTCCATGTGCAGGCCGGGCATGGAGACCATGCCGCCGGACTGAACAATGACCTCGTCGGCGAACGAGCCGAGCATGACCTCGCCAGGCCCGTAGCCCTCGGCGAAGACGTGGACTTTCTTGCCCGCGTCGCGGACGCGGAGCATCGCGGCGCCGAGCTCTTCGACCTGCGTCATGCCGAGGGCCGAGTCCTTGAGCCGGATCACGAGCCCGTCGAACTCGTCGTCGTATGCGATGGTGTCGAATCGTTCGACGTAATCGCGGAGGGTGGTCGCTTCGTCGCCGAGCCAGCTCATGCCCGAGGACCGGATCGCGGGTGACCCCTCGATCTCGATGACCGCGACGGAGGGCGCCGCGATCGCGGGGTTGCCCGCCGCGAGAAGCCCCAGCAGCACGCCCGAGGCCAGATTCCGTACCGTTCCACTCATCTCGATGCCGTCCTTCCGTGTTCGTCCCCACGCGCGCACGCAACGCGCCCGAGAGACCCTACGGACTCTATCGGCAAGCGTTGCTGCCAGTTGCATCGGGATCAGGGCTCATCGCCCCCTG
>JAUHXM010000101.1 GCA_030426605.1 Phycisphaerae bacterium
CCCCTCCGCCCTCATCCACCGCAGTCATCGCACAGGTCGAGCCCCGCCGCATCGAGCATCTTGCGCCGTGCCTGGTTTACGAGCTCGCGGAAGGCCTCCTCGCCCATCTCCGCGCCCGCTGCCATCTGCGACAACACCATGAGCACCGCGACATCGAGCTGCGCGATCAGCACCGCGATCTCAGCTTCGTTGAGCGTCCCGACCGCGCCCGCCACCAACGCCTCCGGCCGCGCCGCGGGAAACGGGCCATCGCTGTCCTCCCCAAGCGTCGCCGCCACCGCGAGCACGCTCCCGTGCTCCTTGGCCCATGCGAGCAGGCCGTCCGCCGCCGCTGTGATCTCGTCCGCCGTGTGGGTGTTCTCGTCCGTCATCCGATGCTCCGCTTGTGTACGCCAATGGGTCAATACGGCGTACATAGCGGTGACTTGGACGGAAGGCAAGGATCCGTCCGCGGTGAACTCGACAATTTCAACACGGAATCGGAGGCGCATCAGGATCCAGCCCAAACCGGTATGGATCCTGACGGGAATCGCGGTATCTCGGGTACGCGGGTATAGACGCCAACTCGCAGATCCGGCGTACCATCATGCTCATGCCGCGAGCAGGTACACCAAGTCAGTCATGGCGAGATGTGC
The DNA here is from genome assembly GCA_030426605.1 of Phycisphaerae bacterium. Taxonomy (GTDB): domain Bacteria; phylum Planctomycetota; class Phycisphaerae; order Phycisphaerales; family UBA1924; genus BQJQ01. The sequence continues at coordinate 636 of JAUHXM010000101.1, forward strand.
TTGATGAGGTACGCGAGCTCGCGTCGCGCACGGGTACAGGCCGCTCGAAACTACTCCGCAAGCTCAACGAACTTGACTCCGCGGTCACCGGTGAGATTAACAACCTGAACGACGCCCGTCGTCGGCGGATCATCGGCCCCCGTGCCCGTGTGCGGGCCGCCACCTACACCGTCGAAGAGTCACGCCGCGGCCCCGCCCTCATTGAGATCCGCCCAGGCGCAGCGGCGAAACCGTACAAGGTGCCGCTGCCGTACTACAGGGCGGTTGCCACCGAGGTCGCGTCCACCGCGGAGCCACAACTCTTCGCCACCATCAAGGCCGCCGCGAGCCGCCGGCTTGGAGAGGAGCTGCCCGACTACGCCGCCCGCGTCTCGCTGCGATTCTGGTCCGCCTCAGGTCTCGTCCATCATGAAGGTGCACGGTTCACCCGCGTCGGCACTAAGGCCGGGTTTACACGAGCAACCCGGGAAGCCTGGACGAGCTTGCAGCGTGAGCCCTTCGAAGTCGGTCCTGATCAATCGTCGGAAGGTTGACCGGGCGGGAGCTCGATCGACTCGATCGCTCTCGCCGCGTCTTCGTCATAGACGGAGAAGTACAGATCAAGGATCTTGCTCGACGAGTGCCCGACGAGCTGCAACGCGTATCGATACGACACATTTTGCCGGGCCAGCATCGAGACGAACGCGTGTCGAAACGTGTGCACTTTGTATTGCGTGGGATTCTCGAAGCCGCACTTTTTACACAACGCCTTCACCTGATCCAGCAGCCGCGTATCAACGAGCTTTCCGTTTCCGCGGGGATACCGCTTTGACGGATGAGAATGGAAAACCCGCTCGTCGATCCGCGGCATCGACTCCAAGTACGGCCGCAGCTCGGAGTGAATCGGGATCCGACGCGACTCCTTCCCCTTTGTCTCGTCGTCGGAGCCCCCGTGCCGGATGTCGAGCACGCCGTTGCCGTTGGCGTCGAGGTGGACATCCTCCCACAGCAGGTCCCGCATCTCACCGACGCGGCACCCGGTGTAGGCGAGGAACACAATGATGGGCCGGAGATTGTCGTCCGCGGTGTCGATCATTGTGCGGATCTGCTCAGGGGTGAAGCACGGCTGTTTCTTCGACGCCGGCTTCTTCAGCTTGAGCTTGCGGATCGGGTTCTTCGCGAGGATCTCAGCAACCTCGCAGCACCACTTGAAGAGCTGCTGAACGATCACCATGCGGTCGTAGACCGTCTTCTTCGACAAGTGATTCATCGTGTTCACAAACGCCCAGAACTCGACCTGTCCGAACCGACCGAGGTAGACGATGGACCGGTCTTTGCAGAAGTCCTTGAGCTTGCCGAGCGTGTGCTCGTACGCCGCCATGGTCCTCGGCTTGAGCCGCCGGGCCCGGCAGGTGTCGAGGTACAGCTTCACCGCCTCGTCGACGGTGTATTCCTTGGGGGCTTCGAGGCGTTCGCCGTTGCAGATCTTGTCGTGCAAGGCATGGGCCGCGTTGATCGCGGCCGTTTTGTTCTTGGTCTTCAGGCTCCGGCGTTGCTGCTTATTGCCGAGGCTCCACTCCGCGTAGTAGGTCTTGGTGCGTGCCGACGTGCCGTCCTTCTTTCGGTACGACTTGTGCCCCACGTGGATGATGGGGTTGCTCGTGCCCTCGACCTCGAACCGGTTGGCCAGCATCACCCGTGCTCCTTCATGAGCTCCTGGATGAACCGATCGCGGAGGAACAGCAGGGGCTTACCAGGCTTGGCCGACTTCGGGAACCGCCCCTCCGACACGAGCCGCTTGACGGTGAACGGTGACCGCCGGGCGACCTTGGCGGCCTCGTCAAGCGTGATGATGGGCGGCAACTCGTACTCCTCAGCCAACGCCCGAGCTTCGTGCAGCGGAATGTTGAGTCCGATGAGACGACGCGAGCTTGGGAAAGTGGGCTCGGTGCGGGGGATGCGGACGGTGCGCCCACGGACGAAGCCGGCGCGGCGGGCAAAAAGCCAGGACGCTCGGGCGGATCGGAGGATGAGAGACCTCATCGCGGGCATCACAGCACCCCCCTCAGCTCGATGTTGCGGACGCTCGCCGCGATCGGTGAGCCGTCCCTGGTCAGCCATGCTCTGCCGCGGTCGGTCAGCGTGTAATCCGTGATCCGAAGGGATCCGTCGGTGGGCTCATCGATGAAGCCCTCGGCCTTGGCAACTTGAAGACCGAGCTGCGACTCGGCGAGCCAGAACGCCTTCGCGGTGCTCGGGCCCCGTTGGTTGCCCACCGCCCGCTCGCTGAGCCGGGCGATTTGTTCAGGTCCGACCTCGGCTTCCAAGAGCAGCATGAGGGAAGCCGCTGCTCGCCAGGCGCGACCTTTGTTGCCAGCGGCGTCACGCTGGTAGCAGGCGAAGACGCCCGCCAACACCTGTAACTCTGCCTCTTCACTTCCGTGCACGGCCTCGATGTCAAGGCCCAGCAGGTCCAACGCGGCAGCGTGGATGAAGAACTTCGCGAAACCGTCGCTGTCGATCGTGGCTGAAATCAGCCCGAGTGCCCGGGCGTGCTCGACCACGGCGGAAGTCGCGACACCTCCGTGTGCGGGCAGCTCCTCGTCGATCGCGTCGACCACCTCGGATGTGACCATCCCATTTGCGGAGAGCTCGGCGAGGTACTCCAGCGCGATGATGAGGTGCCCCCGGGTGACCGAGGTGAGCAGTGCGGCTAGGCTTTGCGTCTCTTTCATATGGCAGACCTCTACAGAAATCCACCGAGAGTAGCTCGCCTTGGATGATCCGTCAACGCCCACCTAGAAAAAACCGTGAGGTTGTGGTACAGTTGGTTCAATGCCTGACGCCGCCTACGCCCTTCGACAGATCGACATCGCCCGAGAGGAGCTCACCGGAGTGCTGGGCGAGTGCCCGTCGTCGGGTGCCCGGATCGCGAAGGCACTGGCCGCATTGCAGTCACTTGAACGCGAGCTCATCGCGGACGCCGGCGAAAGGCCGACGGCACGCCGCCGCGGTCCGAAGGCCGCCAAGACGGTCGAGGACTACAAGGTCGAGAAGTTCCCATCGCGGCCGGCAGTCTTGGCCGAGTACCGGAGCACCGACGCGGAGCCGTTCCGCTGTCCAAAGGACATTGTGCTCGCAACCGCCGACGCGGTGCGCGACCTCGAGCAGTGCAAGTTCGTCGACCTGCACGAGGCCGTGCAGAAAGCACTCGGCGAGCGGGTGCCCGACTACCACATCCGGACCGCCCTGAGGTGGATGAAGCACGAGCAGCTCATACGCCATGAGCGGGCGATGTTCAGCCCAGCCAAGGCCGGCTCGCTGAAGTCGCAAGCCACTAAGGCATGGAAGCGGCTCGAAGCTGAAAGCTAACGCTCGCCGACAAACGCTCAGGCACGTATCCGCCGAGCTCGCGGCATCGTCGCGTCGCTGATCTAGGCCAGTTCAAGGCCAACAGGGTCAAACGTCTCGGAGTGCTCCGTCGTAAACCCCTAAAAAACAAGACCCTGCAAATGCAGGGTCTTATCGAAGCGGAGAGGGGGGGATTCGAACCCCCGATGACCCGAAGGCCATACCGGATTTCGAATCCGGCGCATTCAACCGCTCTGCCACCTCTCCAGGTGCGGGCATCCGCCCGTGCGGGCAAAGAGTGTAGCCGCTCTAGACACCCCTGAGGGCCTCGGCCACCGCCGCCGCAAGTTCGCCCGGCTCGGCCATCCGGCCCCTCCCTTCCGTCCGGCAGGCCTGCCAGCCCGAGCCCGGCGAGATGATCAAGAAACCGTCCGCCCGCACTTGCTCCAGGTTCCGCTGGGTCGCCGGCTGGTCCCACATCACCTCGTTCATCGAGGGTGCGAGCAGCACCGGTGTCTTCGCCCGATCGACCGCCGACAGGATGAGGGTCACCACGTTGTTTGCGCGCCCGAAGGCGAGCGATGCCAGGAAGTCCATCGTGCAAGGGGCGACGATCGCGACGTCCGTCTCCCGCGCCAACGCGATGTGCTGAGGGTCGTGCGACTCCACGTGCTGCCAAGCGCTCGTGTACACGGGCCGACCCGACAGCGCCTGGAACGTCAGCGCCGTCACGAACCGCGTCGCCGGCTCGGTCATGGCGACGGTCACTTGAGCACCCGCTTGCGTAAGCCTGCTCACGAGCGTGCACGCTTTGTACGCCGCGATCCCGCCCGTCACGCCGATGAGGACCCGTTTGTCCTGAACCTGCGGCCGCAGCAACACCGGGTCCAGCGGATCGCCGGGTGTGGTTTGCTCGTCGGTCATGTCAGAGCCCTCGCGGGCATGGATGGGAGAACCGTCAGAGCAGCGGTTCGTCTGCGCCCGCCATCGCCGGCGTCGCCGAGCCGTCCACGGGCGTTACCGCGTCGAAGGTCAGCGTGATCTTGTCCTGCAGGATCTCTTCGATCACAAGCTCAAGGTCCGAGCGCCCCTGGCGCTCCACGAGCGGGCGGGCCCCCTCGATGAGTTGCTCAAGCCGACGCTGGATGAGCGTGCAGAGCTTGAAGCGTCCGCCCGCCTTGGCCACGATTTCGTCACTCTTCAGAGCTTCGATCATCCGACTTCCTTCGCTGATCAGCCCCTGGAACAGCGGGGCTCGCCGGATCGGGGGGGCTCCCGCGGCTGGGGGGTGCACCCAACCGCCCGATCGCCTATCATCCTGCTGGACGCGGGAGCGTCCGTCCCGGGCCGGAGGCCCATCCAGAACCACACAGTGTAGACCCCATCCGCCCGACGGGCGAGCCCATCGGCCCGCACGATGAGCCGGGGTATGACCGTTCCGAGCCCGCGCGGGCCAGCCGTTTTAGCCGAGAGTCCCCGATGCCCCAATCTTCCGCCGCTGCCGAGCCCGCATTCTCGATGGGCGACCGCGTGCTACACCCGGCCAAGCCGGAGTGGGGGACGGGCGTCGTGATCTCAGCGGCCCCGGCCCGGCAGGACGGCCGCGTCTGCCAGCGACTCCAGATCCGATTCGACCGAGAAGGGCTCAAAACCATCTCGACCGCCTGCGTGGACCTCCGCCCGGTGGGCGCCGAATCGAGCGCGATCGCGGAGCTCGAGCCCGTGACGCAGGAGGCCGCCGAGCGCTCGCTGGGCGACCTGCCCGACGCCGCGACCGACCCCTTCGCCGCGCCAGGGGCACGCCTCAAGGCGACGCTCAGCCAGTACCGATACGGCTCCTCCGCCGGCGACCTCATCGCCTGGGCCACGGACCGGACCGGACTCGCCGACCCGCTGACCCTCTTCAGCCGGCACGACCTCGAGAGCGCCTTCGAGCGCTGGAAACGAACCCTCGACGGGCACCTCAAGAAGCTCGTCCGAGAATGCAAGGACATGGCGCCCGCGGAGCTGGCGCCGATCGTCAACGGCGCACCCGACGCCGCCCGCGAGGCGTTGAAGCGTGTGAACCGCGGGCGTTGACGAGAGTCAACACGCCCGCCCATCCCGACCCGGTGCCTCCGAGGAGGTGGGCCCGGGTCCGCGTCGGGGACCGACGCTCTTTCCAGGCGTGGACGCCGCCAACCGGGTCCTTCTCGGACGACGGTCCGAGGGGAGGGCAGCGCCTGGCACGCCCCGGCGCGCCCGTTGATTGAGGAGCCACGGACGGGCGTCCTCCCGTCCCGAGGCTGAGCCTCGATCAATTGAAAGAGCAGACGAGGTACCACCGATGACCGAGAACGAATTCCAGTCCAAGCTTGGCGAGCTTCTGACTCAGATCGACACGCTGCCGGCGTCCGAGCGGCCCAAGCTCGAGACCCTCGCCGCCGAGTCGCGCAAGCGTCACGAGAAGATGAAGCAGACGATCGGCGAGCTCCAGGAGTCTCTGGACTACCTCCGTCTGAGCGTCAAGTACCTCGTCTTCGACCTCGAAGCGACGCGGCGCGAGAACAAGTACCTCCGCTCCCTGATCGAGACCCGCAACGACGAAGGGTGATCCCCGCCGGGCGACCGCGCCGGGGCTCGCCCCCGGTTTGTTTGCTGCCCGCGTCGGACCTACCCTCCCCCTCCAGCCGGCCTGGCTGCCGGAACGGTGCCCGAGAGGCTGAAGGGGCCGGATTGCTAATCCGGTGTACGGGGTAAACCCGTACCGAGGGTTCGAATCCCTCCCGTTCCGCTTGCCCCGCCCCGCGGGGCATTTTCATGCGCCATCCGGGGAGAAGACCGTCATGACGCACCACCCCGCTCAACGACCGTCCGACCCGCTCGCGTTCCTCGGCGCCCGCCGTTCGGCGTCGCCAGCGATCCTCGCCGCGCCGGTGCCCAACGCCGACCAACTCGCCGAGATGCTCCGCCTCGCCGCGCGCACGCCCGACCACGGCAAGCTCGTGCCGTACCGATTCATCGTGCTCGATCACGACGCCTGCCACCGCCTCGCGTGGGCGGTCGGCGCCGCGTTCGCCGAGGACGATCTCGACGCCCCGCCCGATGCGATCGCCAAGTGCAAGCAACGCTTTGAATCCGCCCCCATGATCATCGCCGTCGTCTGCCGCGCACGCCCCGACGACCCTCGCAACCCCAAGATCCCCGAGTTCGAGCAGCTGATGACCTGCGGCGCCGTCTGCATGAACCTGCTGCACGCCGCGCACGCGATGGGCTTCGGCGCGGTCTGGCTCACGGGTTGGACGGCCTCCGACGAGCGCGTGCTCCGAGCCGCTGGGCTCAGCCCCGACGAACGCCTCGCCGGGTGGGTCCACCTGGGCACCCAGACCGACGCCCGTGGGGACCGGGAGCGCCCGGACATCGACTCGATCGTCGCGCACGCCCCGGGCGCTGACAAGCCCGAGGTGCATGTCGCCCGCCGATCGGGCCGCACCGCACCCAATCCACGGGGCTGAAGCTCGCGATTCGTTCGAAAGTTCAGAATCCGCGTGAGCCCGCGGGGTATTCGCCGCTCATCCCAATACGGCACGCCCTTGATCCGGGCCGGTCGGTCCGAAGCGTGCCAGAAGGGATAGCCCCATGAGCACGTCATCTGCACCCCGCCGTGCCGCCGCCGCGATCGCCCTTGCCGGATCCTCCCTGAACGCCAACGCGCAGGTTTTTCAGCAGGTCGATTACTCCGTCACACACAACTTCACGTTCACCGCGGCCACCTCCGCCACCGGTCTCAGCGTGAACATCTCCGATTTCCGCCACGCATGGGCCCGGTCCGGCGTCTTCGAGGACGCTCAGTACGTCTCGAACACGCAGTTGCCAAACTTTGACCCCTACGGCACGGACACGTTCGGCTCTCCAAGCTCGCTCAACTCAGGCCTGCTCGGCACGCCAGTGGTCTGCCAGTCCGAGGTCTACCCCGTCCCTCCGGCGGGGCTCAGCGCCTTCGTCTGCACCCAGGCGAGCGTCCCCGGTGCGCTCGGCACCGCATGCAACGAGTGGGACATCAACCCGTTCGCGGTATCCCCGCCGTTCGTGTATTCGGGCAGCTTCGCCTCATCCGGCGGCGCGCAGGCCGGGCTCTCGCACGCCAGGGCCGCGGATGCCTACGCCTTCAGCTCGACAGCACTGTGGATCACCGGCGGCCGCAGGCTCGCCAACGGCTCCATTCAGTGGGGCATCAATTTCTACTCAAGCTCGGTCGGCGGCGGCGCCGGTGCCTCGGCCCGCTCCCTCGTCGCCGATCCCGTCCACCTCGTCGCGACGAACCTGAACACGGGCGACGTCGTGGACGCCGTCCTGCTCGACATCACCTTCGAGGGCTCCGACCCGGGCACGACCTCCTGGAACCCGACCGGCTTCCTTTCGACCGGTACCGACTGGGAACTCGTCATCCGCATTCCTCCGACGCACGTCGCTCCGGGGCAGGGCGGCGACCTCAAGATCCGCGTCGAGAACGGCGTCGTCACCGAGTCCGACGACACCGGCTCGCTCGACGGCATCCTCCCACCGATCGGGTTCAACGCCCCGATCCCGCTGCCGCTGCCACCGAGCTTCCCGCTCGACTTCGACCTCGGGCTCGACCCCGCACACCCCTGGGACGTGGACATGATCCTCTCCGGCGGCGGCGACGCGAACCCGAAGACCGTCTGCCCCGTCGATTACAACGGCGACGGTGCCCTCAACATCGACGACATCGACCTCTTCGTCGGCTTCTTCCTCGAGGGCGCCGGGCCCGCGGACCTCAACGCCGACGGTGCGTTCAACATTGACGACATCGACCTGTTCATCGAGCTCTTTCTGAGCGGCTGCACCGGCCCGGACGGCGGGTGAGGCTCATCCCGCGCCCCAGTCCTCCGCCGTGATCGCCCAGCGGGTGTGGTCCTCCCACACCCCGGCGATCTGGAGGTACCTGGGCGAGTACCCCTCGAACCGAAAGCCAAGCGACCGGATCAGCCGGATCGAAGGGATGTTGCTCGGCATGATGTTCGCCTCGACCCGGTGGAGTTCAAGCTGCTCGAACGCCCGCCGCACCGCGAGGCGCACGCCGACGGCACCGATCCCCCGGTTCGCGTGCGCCGCGCCCATCCAGTAGCCGAGGATGGCGTTGCAGAACGAGCGCCTGAAGATCTGGCTCAGCCCGACCATGCCCACGATCGCGCCATCGTGGACGATCAGCTGCCGCTGGGTTGTGTCGGTATCGGGCCCGTCGATGACGCGGTCGAACTGGGCGTCCAGATCCTCGCCCTCATCCTGGATGGGCGACCACGCCGCGAGGTGCTCGGCGCTGGCGCGCTTGAGCGCGGTCCACTCCGCCCTGTCGTCAGGCGTCGGGAACCGAAGCCCGACACCGCCCTCGGAAATCAGCAGCTCGCTCGACACGCCGGGCAGATTACCCGTAGGAGTCGGCGTACGGGTCGTCCGCCCGCTCGCGCTCGATCTCCGCCCTTGCCGTCAGCAGCTGCCCGAACGCGAGCGAGAGCCCCCCGAGCACGCAAAGCCCGGTGAACCAGACCCGCGTCCGCTCGCGGTGCTTGGGGATCAAGGCCGCGACCCCGATCGCCGCGGGCGTGAGTGCCAGCGCAATGAGCGCCCCGACCGAGACCGGCTCGGTCTGCACGCCCATCCCGAGGATCAACGCGAGCACCACGCCCACGAGAACCGTCACGCCCCCACCCGAGAGGGAGAGCCGCGGCGCGATCAACCCAACGATCGCCGCCGCGACCGTGAACGCGATCATCGCCGTCGCGAGGTGCATCCCGTAGCTGAGCCCGCCCAGCAGCGCGAGCGGGCCGGCCGCCATGAACACGACCGCGAGCATCGCAGGCCCGCGCCATCCCGGCAACGCCGCGGCGCCCCGGTCCGCCGCGTGCGCCACGAGCGCCATCCCGACCGACGCGACCCCGATCAGCCCGGCCAGCTGGCCGGTCGAGAGCACCTGCGGGTGATACCCCTCGCAGAGCATCCACGTCACGCCCGCGTACGCGATCGCGCGCACCAGCAACGCGCCCCACGCGGGCAGCCTGATCAGCGCCTCGATCAACCCCGCGATGGCGAGCACGCCCGCCGCGTGCGGGAACCGGTACGTGTTCGAGTCCGGCCACAGCTCGGGCAGCCCGAACTTGGAGTAGTCACCCAGCACCACCGCGACCGCGACGAGCACGGGCGATGCCCACGCCGCGCCGCGCGTCGAGTTCTCGCGGAGCATGCGCCACGCGAGCACAAGAACCGCGAGGGAGATCGCGCCCGGGATCACGCCCGCGAACAGCGCGAGCTTGGTCTCCATCGTCACAGCAAATGCCCCACGAGGTCAGCCAACCGCCCGGGTTACCCGTTCGCTTCGATCGCGACGATCAGCTCGACGGTGTTGCCGAGGGGCCCGTTGTCGGAGAGGTCGTCGGCGAGGTAGCCGCGCATGTCGAAGTCCGACCGCTTGATCGTGAAGCGGGCCTCGAAGCCCATCTTCGCCGTGCCGCGCATCTCGCCGGTGCCGACATCGTGGATGGTCGCGGTAATCTCGCGGGTGACGCCGTGCATCGTCAGCTCGCCCGTGAGGGTCGCGCCGTCCTCGTCAGCGTCGTAC
>JAUHXM010000102.1 GCA_030426605.1 Phycisphaerae bacterium
GCCGTTGGCTGACCGAGCGTTACGCTCGGATCGGTGTCCTTCGTCTCCGGTTGGGCGTGAGCCACCCCGGCGATCGACGCTCAGGATAGAGCCGCACGCCGCGGCCCGGGGAGATCGTCCATGCGTCTTGTCCTGTTCGCCGTGATCGCAGCCCTCGGTCTGATCGGTTCCCCCGCGAGGGCCCAGACCAGCACGACGTTCACCTACCAGGGCGTCCTCGAAGACGCCGGGGTGCCGGCGAACGGGCCGCACGACTTCAGCGTGTCGGTCTGGAACGCCGCGGGAGGCGGGTCGCAGGTCGGCACCGGGTTCTCGTTGTTCAATGTGCCCGTCGAGGAGGGCCGGTTCACGCTCAACCTGCCGTTCTCCGCGTCCCAGATGCAGGGCGGTGAGCGTTGGCTGCAGATCGTAGTCGAGGGCGTGACGCTGAGCCCGCGCCAGCAGGTGCGCCCCGCGCCCTACGCCCTGCGCATGCGGGGCATGTTCGCGAACGACGCCGGGACGTTCGTGGGCGTCGGTCGGCAGGACCAGGTGTCCAGCTTCGAGGCGTTCGGCGTCGAGACGAACGCGACGGGCTCGAATTACGGCGGGATGTACATGAACACGCCGTCCACGGTCGCGCGCCCGTTCTATGGGTACGCCACCGGCGGTGTAGCTGAAGCGTGGCACTATCTCGATGGATCAACGGGCACGTGGCACGTCTACAACGGCGGCGATCGCCTGAGCGTGAGGAGTGACGGGAACGTCGGCATCGGGACCACCAATCCCACCAACAAGCTGGCCGTCGTCACGGGAACCGGTACGGCCATCTACGGGCTCTCTCCGGATCTGGGCGTCTGGGGCGCCACCTCCGGCACGTTGTCGAGCGACTACGGCGTCTTCGGGCAGCACCCCACGGGCAGCTCGTGGGGTGTCTACGCCTCGGGGCGCCTGGGCGCGAGTGGCACCAAGTCCTTCCGCATCGACCACCCCCTCGACCCCGCGAACGCCTACCTCATGCACTACTGCTCGGAATCGCCCGAGCCCATGAACGAGTACTCGGGCACCGTCACGCTCGACGCGAACGGCGAGGCGTGGGTCCAGCTGCCCGACTACTTCGGGTCCATCAACCGCGATCTGCGCTACCAGCTCACCTGCATCGGCGGGCACGCGGACGTCTACATCGCCGACGAGGTGACGAACAACCGGTTCCGCATCGCCGGCGGGCACGCGGGGCTCAAGGTCTCCTGGGAGGTCAAGGGCGTGCGCAACGACGCGTGGGTGCGCGCCTACGGCGCCCCCGCCGAGGCCGACAAGCCGGCCGAACTGCGCGGGAAGTACCAGCACCCCGAGCTCTACGGGCTTGGGCAGAAGTACGCCGAGCGTCCCCTGCCAGGCAACGCCAACGAGTAACCGACTGACGCCATCGCATCACGAGGGGAGCACCGCATGCGGTTCATCACGTTGCTGATCACGGTCCTGAGCACAACCGCGCTCGCCGCGCACGCCCAATCGACGGCGTTCACCTACCAGGGCGAGCTGCAACACTCGGGCTCGCCCGCGCAGGGGAGCTACGACATGACGTTCGAGCTGTGGGACGCCACGACGGGCGGCTCGCAGCACGGGCCCACCGAGTTCCGCACGAACGTGTCCGTCGCGGGCGGTCGGTTCACCGTCGAGCTGGACTTCGGGTCCAACGCGCTCGCCGGCAACCGGTGGCTTGAGATCTCCGTCGAGGGCACACCCCTCCTGCCGCGCCAGGCGCTGACGGCGTCGCCATTCTCCATCCAGACGCGCGGCATCTACGTGGACGAGCTCGAGCGGGTCGGCATCGGCACCGACGCCCCGCTCGCCGAGCTGCACGTCGGGGGTCAATCACCCGAGATCCTCGTCCAGGACGAGTCCGACCCCGCCAGCTTGCTCGTCATCCGTGACCTCCTGCCCACGCAGGCGCAGATCCAGAAGTTCGCCGGTTCCGGCGACGTCTTCCTCGACATCGACGCGCAACCGCTCGACCTCACCAGCAACGCGCTCATCCGGTTCTTCCGCGGCACCAACACCGTCGGGCTCAAACGCGTCGGTTTTTATCGCGGCGACGGCACCGCCAGCCTTTCCGGCGCCATCGGCGTGGGCGGCGCCGACAGCTTCCTCCAGCTCGACGGCGGCGGGCTCGGCGTCGGCACCGCCTGGCCCACGGCCACGCTCGATGTCGTAGGCGATGCGCGCATCCGTGACTTGCTGGGCGTGGGCACCGCGTCTTCCGGGCTCGCGCAGGTCTCGATCGGGGACACGGGTTCCCCATTTGGCATCTCGGTCGAGTCGAGCGAAGCCGCGTTCGCCACCATCCTCGCGGTCAACTCGGGGGCGGGGCCCGTGATCTGGGCCCAGGGCACCGACGACGCGGCGCCCGCTGGCGGCGGGCTCATCGTCGCGGGTTTCGAGGGCGGTCCCAACGTCGCGATCGACAACAACGAGATCATGGCCCGCAACAACGGGCAGACCACGACCCTGCACCTGAACGCCGACGGCGGACAGATCAACATGGGCGCCCACGACATCCACCCGGCGTGGGCGTACGGCAGCATCCGATCCGACGGGACCGTGGCCTCGAGTTCGAGCAACCTGGTCTCGGTGAGCCACGCTCCCGGGGCATAGATCCTGACCTTTACCGAGCCGATCACGACCACGGACATCTCGCTCGCGACGCCGGCGAGTCACACCGCGGCGGACGGTTTCTTCGCGGGGTGGACGCTCTCGGGGACACTGCAGGTCGGCTCGGACGCGGACGATTTCGGGTTCTCGTTCGTGGTCTACCGCCCCTGATCAATCGCCGCCGGGAGGGATCGCTACCATCCCTCCATGACGAACCCGATCGTGATTCTGTGCCCGGGCCAGGGGGCCCAGGCGGTGGGCATGGCCAGGGCGTGGTGTGAGGCGTCCGAGGCGGCGCGCGGCGTCTTCTACGTCGCCGATGAGCTCATCGGCTCGGTCTGGTCCGAGCTCGGCGTGGACCTCGCGGGCACCAAGCTCAGCGACCTCTGCTTCAACGGCCCCGCCGAGGCACTGAACCGGACCGACGTCTGCCAGCCCGCCATCTACACCGCCTCGATCGCGAGCTGGCGCGGGTGGCTGGAAACACAAGGCCTGGGCGATTCGGACGCGACGATCTCCGCGACGGCGGGGCTCAGCCTGGGTGAGTACACGGCACTCCACGTCGCGGGCGCGTTCAGCTTCGTGGACGGGCTCCGGCTCGTGGCGCTGCGCGGGCGGGCGATGCAGGAAGCCGCCGAGTCGGTCGAGTCGTCGATGGTCGCGCTCATCGGCGCGGACGAAGCCACCGCCCAGGGCGTGTGCGACAAGGCCCGCGAGGGCGACGTGCTCGTGCCCGCGAACTTCAACGCGCCGGGCCAAGTCGTGATCTCGGGGTCCGCCGCGGCGTGCGACCGGGCCGAGCAGGTCGCCGGCGAGTTCAGCGTCCGCGCGACGCGGCTGCAAGTCGCCGGCGCGTTCCACTCACCCATCATGGCGCCCGCGGCCGAGCGCCTGCAGGCGGCGCTCAGCGCCGCCGAGGTCCGCATGCCGCGCTGCACGGTGATGAGCAACGTGACCGCCGAACCCCACAAGTCGCCCGAAGAAATCCGGCGCGGGCTGTTCGACCAGCTGACCAGCCCGGTCCGGTGGGCGGCGTGCTGCGAGTGGCTCGTCAACGACACGCCCGACGCGGCGTTCCACGAGCTCGCGCCGGGCAAGACCCTCGCGGGCATGATGCGCCGCATCAACCGCGGCGTGAAGGTCGAGGGACACGACGCGCCGTGACGCGGGTCAAGATCTGCTGCATCGCGTCGATGGACGAGGCGAACCGCGCGATCGCCGCGGGCGCACACGCACTCGGTCTCGTCGCCGAGATGCCGTCGGGCCCGGGCCCGATCGAGGACGATCTCATCGCAGAGATCGCCTCGAGGGTGCCGCCCGGGGTCGACACGTTCCTGCTCACGTCCCGCACCGACGCGGACGCGATCATTGCGCACCACGAGGTGTGCCGGACGACGACGCTCCAGCTCGTCGATCATGTGGAGCCGGCCGACCGGGCCCGCCTGCGTCGAGAGCTGCCGGGGGTGCGCATCGTGCAGGTGGTGCACGTGACGGGCGAGGGCTCGGTCGTTGAAGCCCGCGCCGCGGCGGAGTACTCGCACGCGGTGCTACTCGATTCGGGAAACCCGGCGCTGGCCGTCAAGGAACTCGGCGGTACCGGGCGGGTGCACGACTGGTCTCTCAGCCGCGAGATCGTGGAGACGCTGGACGTGCCCGTCTTCCTCGCGGGCGGGCTGAACCCGGGGAACGTCGCCGAGGCGGTCGCCCAAGTCATGCCCTTCGGCGTTGACTTATGCTCTGGGGTGCGGACGCACACAGCGGGCGGGTTTATGCTCGACACAGACAAGCTCGCCCGCCTCATCGCGGCGGTCTCGACGAACGGAGAAGGGACGACCAATGGGTGATCAACGCGTGGCGGTGGTGACGGGGGCTTCGCGGGGCATCGGGCGGGCGGTCGCCGTGCGGCTGGCCAAGGAGGGTCGGCACGTGGTGCTCAGCGCCCGCTCCGAAGCGCCCCTCAACGACCTCAAAGCCGAGATCGAAGCCAACGGCGGCACCGCGACCGTCAAGCCCGTGGACATCGGGGACCGCGCCGCGCTCGCCGCCATGATCGAGTCGGTCGCCAGCGAGCTCGGTCGCCTGGACGTCCTCGTCAACAACGCCGGCATCACCCGCGACAACCTGATCCTCCGCATGAGCGACGAGGAGTGGGACGACGTGATCTCGACGAACCTGACCAGCGTGTTCGTCGCCTGCCGAGCAGCGGCCCGCCCGATGATGAAGGGCAAGTTCGGGCGGATCTGCAACATCGCGTCCACGTCCGGGCTCGTGGGCAACTCGGGGCAGGCGAACTACGCCGCCGCCAAGTCCGCCCTCACCGGGTTCACCAAGACCATCGCCCGCGAGCTGGGCGGCAAGAACATCACCGCCAACGTGATCGCCCCCGGGTTCATCCAGACGGACATGACCAAGGACCTCCCCGCGGCGGTCACCGACCACGTCAAGGCCCTGATGGCGGTCCGCGAATTGGGCGAGCCCGACGACATCGCCGCCGCGGTCGCGTACGTCACGTCCGATGAGGCGCGGTTCGTGACCGGGCAGACCCTCGCCGTCGATGGCGGCATGACGATGTGCTAAGCGCGATCAGACCCCGCCGATCTCGCACATCAGCGTGACCTCGGACGGCGCTAGCGGGTACGCGACCTCGGCCCGATACCCGCGGTACCCGTCGAGACCGTCCCACCCCGCTCGCTCGAACGCCTCGCTCAGCAGCTCCGAATACCGCGGCACCCGCCCCGCCGACGTCGCGAACGGCGCCCGCAGACTCGGGGCGCCCTCCGTGTCCCACTCGGCGTACCCGCGCCCGGAGTGCGGGCGGTCCTCAAGCAGACCGCGCCGCGCCAGCCGCGCGGGCCCGAAGTGCGACAGATCCGGGTGGAGCAACAGATCGAACTGCAACCCCTCGATCGGCGTCCGCACGAGCAGCGGGTAGACGCCCCACTCGTTCCCGGGGCTGCGCTCGTGCGACACCGGCCCGAGGTACCGCTCGCCCGTCACGACCGTCACGGCACCGCGCCGCCCGATCGGCCCCGGCGCGAGCTCGTCGTACACAACCCCACCGCGCTCGAACCGGTTGATCTCGGGCACCGGGTGCGAGCAATGCCGCGTCATGAACGGCATCCCACCCTCCCTGCCGGGCTCGAGCGGCTCGCGCTCCACCTCGTACCGCTCCGCGCCGTGGTCATCCTGGGTGTGAAACCGAGAGATGATCCAGGGCACGTCCGGGCGCAAGCGCTCAAACTCCACGAACCCGCCGACCTTCACGAAGTCCAGCTTCCCAGGCCGCGTCTCCGAGGGGCGCGCCGCCAGTGTCAGGAACTGCGTTCGGGCGCGCACACCCCACGCCGCCGACGCCGACCGGTACAGATCGCGACGGACCTCAAGGTCCAGCCCGCCCGACGGGCCCGTCGCGAACATCGCCTCGAACGTGCGCCGGTCGCCCGCGTGCTTCTCGACAAACGCCCGCAGCGCCCGGTCCGCCCGCCGCACCGCCTCGACGTGCCCCTCCGCGACCCCCCGCGCTTCCGCGGCACGGATCACGATGTCCACCCCCCCGCTGCCCGGCATCAGCCGCGCCGCGCTCGAGGGGTCCTCGTCCTTGACGAAACGCGCGATCTTCGACGCCAGCGACTTGTCAAGCCCCAGGGTCCGCCCCACCTCCGACGCCCGCGCCTCGGCCAGCCCGACATCCTCGAGCAGCGCCCGCATCGCCGACTGGGCTTCCCTCAAATGGGCGCTCCCCGTCTCGGCGGGGCCTTGGGTGCTCGTGGACGCCATGCCGCGAGTCTACCCCGTTTCTCGCCTGTTCCGGGCGGTTCTCCCGCGATTTCCAGAGAATATCTGCAGATGCTGAATTCTTTGGAGAATGTCTTGACATTCGGACACGGGTCCATAATCTGCGGGCTGGGAGCATGCAGCACGGACTCGACCCCAAACCACCACGAGCAGGAGAGACCCATGAAACGCGCACTGATCCTCGCCATCGCGGCCGCACCCGCCGCCGCGGGCACCACATCCCAGACGGCATCGTTCAGCTACGACGGCCTAAGCGGCTCCACGATCATCACCCAGTTCGACGCCTTCGACGACATGGGCGGCACCCGCCAACTCACCGGCGTCGAGTTCCTCGTTCAGGGCACCGCCCAGTGGGACGTCACGGCGCTGAACTACGGCGCCGCCGCGCTCGAGCCGGGCGATTGGAGCGCCGAAGGCATCGCAAACTTCAACGTGATCTTCGGCGACATCGGGGTCGGACCCGAGCGCATCGTCGGTGCCGTCTCGTTCTCTGGGCTGACCGGGACGCTCGGCGCCGGCTCGGGAAGCCCGTTCGGCCCGCCCGGCGACCCCACGGTGTCCGCCAGCTACACCGGCGCGATCGTGAACTCCCTGCAACTCAACGCCAACGAGTTCGGCGCGTTCACCGCAGGCCTGGTCACGACCAACATGATCAGCTTCACCGACGCGATCATCACGGGCGGCGGGCTCATCTCCGTCAACAGCGACGCGCTCAGCGCCGCCGGCGACATCACACTCACGTACCTGTACGTCCCCGCGCCCGCCAGCGCCGGTTTGCTCGCTCTGGGTGCGACCGCCGCCGTGCGCCGCCGCCGCTGAACCGTACCTCTCGCACGCAACGCCCCCGCGCCATCACCCGCGGGGGCGTTGCGCAATCAGACGGACCACGCGCACGCGATCACGCCGCCGATTCCGGGTCCAGATCGAACGACACCGTCAGCGTGCACGGCGCCGGCGGGTGCGCCACGCTCAGCCTCCACGCCTCGAAATCACCGTGCGCCCACCCCGCACGCTCCAGCACCGCGTCGGCAAGCTCGCCGTACCGCGGCACATGCGTCGAAGAAAACCGCGGCGGGCGCCCCAGCGGCGCGAGCCGGTCGTCCGTCGCCAGCACGTTCACACCGGGGTCGTCAAACCGCTGCGGCGGACGCCCCTCATAAAGCGAATGTACCGCCAGCACCGGCTTGCTGGCCCTCGGAACGTCGCGGTGCAGCACGATGTCCATCAGCACGTGCTTCACCGGCGTCCGCACCGTCAGGCGATACAGCCCGACCGTGTTGCCCGGCGCGTGCCGGCGCGGCGCCGCCTTGCGCACGATCTCTCCCATGAAACACGTCAACGCGCCCGCCTTGCCCACTTCGCCCGGCGGGATCTCGTCGTAGACAAACCCATCCCCGCCCGCAAACCGACGCAACTCGGGCAGCTCGGGCGATGTGAACGCCCGCATCAGCGGCGCCCCCGTCGTGCCCACAGACTCCGGCTCAATCGGCTCGACGTTTGGCGGACGCCACGTCACGTCCGCGTTGTCGTCGCCGTACCGGCTCCGTCGCACGACCCACGGGAGATTCGGGCGCAGCCGCTGCAGGTTGACAAACCCGCTCACGTGCGCAATGTCCATCACGTCCGGGTCCTCCGCCGAGGGCGCGGTGATCGAGAGCAGCACCTGCGTGTCCGCCTGCACACCCCACACGCCCGAGGCAGCACGGAACATCTGCCGACGAAGATCCGCATTCGCGCGCGCGTTCCCGCCGCGCGTGTGGTTGTCCGCCAGGATCTGAAACGTTGCGCGGTCCCCGCCGTGCGCCGAGATCAGGTTCTCCAGCCGCTCGAGCGCCGCGCGCACGTTCTCGACAGCCTCGTCCCCCGCACCGGCGTCCGCCACCGCGCGCAGCACGATGTCCATCCCAGACGTCCCCGGCAGGTGACGGAACCCGCCCAGCGGATCGTCCGAACGGACAAACCGCGAGAGCTTCCACGCCAGGGTCTTGTCGATGCCCAGGCGCTCGGCGAGCGTCGCCGGCCGCACCTCGCCCAGGCCCATCCCCGTGAGCATGTCCGTGACCGACGCCCGCACATCGTGCAGGGCGGCTTCCGAGACCTGCCCGAACGGCTTGGTCTCCATTTGTTCGGATGAACCGGGCTCCTGGGCCTTGAAACGTGCCATCAGCACAGTGTACACGACACCCCGCTCCGGGTACAAGAAATGCCAACAATTTCTCTGGAGAAATCTTGCAAGACGAATCCGTTCCCGTAGCATGGCGGTATGGGGGTGTGACATCCCCCGGTCGGCGCCAAACCCCACGACCGACGCCGGCCAACGACGACCGAAAACGAGACCCACACACGTTCGAGAAGGAGAGCAACATGAAAGAGAGAATGAGCGCACTGGCCATCGGCGCCGGCGTCCTCGCCGCACCCGCCGCCGCCCAGACCATCACCCAGAACATCGACTACCTCTGGGACTATCAGGGCAAAGAGAACATCTTCACCTTCGCCCAGTTCGACGACATGGGAGGCACGCGCGCTCTCACCGGCGTCCGCTTCGTCGTCGATTCGACCTACAGCTTCTCGTTCTACATCGACAACGGCGACCCGAACCCCATCCCCGCCTTCGCCTACGACCCCTCCCCCACCATCAGCGCCAACCTCTCGCCGCTGAACGCCTCACTCTTCCTCGGCCCCATCGCGTCCGACACGCAGAAGCTCGAGAGCGTGGACCTCGCCGCCGACGATGGCGTATTCGGGTCCGGCCCGGATCAGGCCTTCTTCTCCGTGGACGGCGCCCTCGCGGGCACCGCCGAGATCGACACCAGCTCGTTCGCCGAGTTCACCGGGAACGGCTTCCTCCTCTTCGAGTACGGCTCGTTCCCGATCGTCAACCTCCCCAAGGGCTTCTTCGCCGGCGTCATCTTCGACCAGCACACCCACAGCGGCGTCCTCTCGCTCGAGTACGACTACGTGCTCGTCCCCGCGGCGCCCACGGCCTCCGTCATCGTGCTTGGCACGCTCGCAACACTTCGCCGTCGGCGACGCTGAACCTGTCTGAGGAGAACCACCATGAAACACCTGAACATCAAGCACACGGCCGCGGCACTCGCGTGCGCCGGCTCGCTCGCCTCCGCGGGCGAAATCGTCCAGACGTACAACTACGACCTCAACGGCACGATCTTCACCAACGACTCGTTCGGCATGGACTCGTTCGACACCATGGGCGGCACCCGCGAGCTCACCGATATCAAGATCAATCTCGACGGCACGTACGCCGTCGTCCTGTCCGCCGAAAACGAAGAAGAGACACCGATCGGCGCCGACGAGTACTTCTTCGAGGGATTCGTCGCGATCACGCTCGACATCGCCGGGCTCAGCACCGGCGGCATCTGGAGCCAGGGCTGGGGCGGGCTCAGCGCCGACCTCGCCGCCAATGACGCCAACCCCGGCTCGGGTCCCGATTACCACGAGTGGAACTTCGGCGGCGCGCAGACGCAGGAACTCTTCTTCAACGACACCTTCTTCGCCGCCTTCACGACCAACGGCGCGGGAACGATCGACGGCACCCTGGGCGTCTTCACCGACCTGCTGCTCACGCCCCCGCCCCCGTTCTTCAGCCCCAACTTCGACTCGCACCACAGCGCAGGCACCTTCAGCCTGACGTACATCTACGACACGGTCCCCGCGCCGAGCGGCGTCTCGGTGCTGGCCCTCGCCGGCCTCGGCGCGGCTCGCCGCCGCCGCTGATCTCAACTCGGACCCGCTCACGGCGCCCGCTGCGTTCGCAGCAGCGGGCGCCCTCTTTGTGCGCGCACAAAGAAGCCCGTCCGAAGACGGGCTCCCGGAGTCTGCCATGGCTGGTCGTTGCGAATCAGGCCCGACGACGCGCCAAGATCCCGATCCCCATCCCGATGAACGCGAACGTCGTCGCTGGCGCGTGCGGCGTTGCTTG
>JAUHXM010000103.1 GCA_030426605.1 Phycisphaerae bacterium
GCGGGCGTGCCCCACCATCAGAAGACCAAGTACCTCAAGATGGCCGTCGCCCTCGGGCACCGCGTCGCGATCGTGGACCAGCTCGAGGACCCCGCCCAGGCCAAGGGCGTCGTCAAGCGCGGCGTCACACAGGTCGTCACCGCCGGCACCCTCGCCGACGAAGCCCTGCTCGCCGACGACGCCTCGTGCCTGCTCGCCGCCGTCGCGTTCGACGACGACGCCCGCGCCGGTCTCGCCGTCATCGAGCCCTCGACCGGCGCGTTCACCGTGATCGACGGCGACCCCGCGCGCCTCGCCGACCGCGTCGCGGCGCTGGGCGTGCGTGAGATCCTCTACGCCCAGCCCGCCGCGGGTGAAGCTCCGGCGCGCGTGCGTGCGCTCGCCGAGCCCGCCGGCGCGGCGCTCACCGGGCGCGCCGCCTGGCACTTCGGCGCAAGCGAGTCTCTCGAAGCGATCCGCGAGCAGTACAGCGTCGCGGGCGTGGACGGCTTCGGGCTCGACCCCGATGCTCCCTCCACCCGCGCCGCCGGCGCCGCCATCCGCTACCTCCGCGAGACCCAGGCAATCGAGCGCGACACCGCCGACGCCACCAGCGGCGGGGAGTTCCAATCCCAGCAGCCCACCCTCGCCCACCTCCGGCCGCCCACGCGCGAGACCGTCGAGGGCGTCTGCGTCCTTGACGCGACGACCCTTCGAGCCCTCGAGATCGAGACGACCATCCGCAGCGCCACGGGCGACCCCCTTGAGGGCTCGCTCGTCGGCGTCTTCCTGCGCTCCGCCGACCAGCCGCGCTCCGTCGTGCGCACGCCCATGGGCAAACGCCTGATCCGCGCGTGGCTGACCCGCCCGCTCGCCGACGCGGGCGCCGTGCACGCGCGCCAGAACGCCGTCGGTGCCCTCGCCGACGACGCCCTGCTCGCCGACGCGATCGGCCAAGCTCTGGACGGCCTCGCCGACGTCGCCCGCATCGCCGGCCGCGTCGCGCTCGGGCGCGCCACCCCGCGCGATCTCGTCGCGCTCGGCGACGCCGGCCCCCGCGCCGCCGCCCTCGCCGAGTCGCTCGAACAATCCGACCCGCTCGCCCCGCACAAGCAACGCCTCGACGCCATCGCGCCCGAGCTGACCACGCTCGCGACCGCCATCTCGACCGCCTGCATCGACGACCCGCCCGCGCACCTCCGCGAGGGCGGGCTCGTCCGCGACGGGTACGACGCACAAGTCGATGAAGCCCGCTCTCTCCAGCGCGACGCCGGCGCGTGGCTCGCGGAGTACCAGTCCAAGCTCATCGCCGAGTTCGACCTGCCGAGCCTCAAGGTCGGCTACAACAAAGTCTTCGGCTACTACCTCGAACTCCCCTCCGGTCAAGCGGCCCGCGCGCCGGACACCTTCACCCGCAAGCAGACGCTCAAGAACGCCGAGCGGTACATCACGCCCGAGCTCAAGACCTTCGAGGAGCGCGCCTCGACCGCCGAGTCCCGCGCCGTCGAGCGTGAACGCGCCATCTTCGACGAGCTCTGCACGCTCGCGCGGAAGCACGTGCCCACGCTCACCGCGTTCGCCGACATCGCGGCGGAGCTGGACGTCCTGCTCGGGTTTGCGCTCAAGGCCAAGCGCCGCGGGTGGGTCCGCCCCGAGGTCGTTGCCGAGCCCACCCTCGACATCCACGCCGGGCGGCACCCGGTCCTCGACGAAACGCTCGGTCGCGGGTTCGTCCCCAACGACGGCGCGCTCGCCACCCCCGACGCCCCCGCGTCGCTCGCCCTGCTCACCGGGCCCAACATGGCGGGCAAGAGCACGTTCATCCGACAGAACGCCCTGCTCACCGTCCTCGCCCTCGCCGGCAGCTTCATCCCCGCCGACCGCGCCACCATCGGCGTCTGCGACCGCGTCTTCACCCGCGTCGGAGCGGACGACGCCCTGCACCGCGGGCAGTCCACGTTCATGGTCGAGATGGTCGAGACCGCCGCGATCCTCAACAACGCCACGCCGCGCTCGCTCGTCGTCCTCGACGAGATCGGCCGCGGCACCTCCACCCTCGACGGGCTCAGCCTCGCCTGGGCGATCGCCGAGGCGCTCTCATCGCCGACCACCGCCGACCGCGGCCCGCGCACCCTCTTCGCCACCCACTACCACGAGCTGACCGAACTCGCCGAGCGCACGCCCGAGCGCGTCCGCAACCTCCGCGTCGCCGTCGAGGAGTACACCAACGCCGACGGCGAGCGCGAGATCGCCTTCCTCCACCGCATCGGGCCCGGGCGCGCCGACCGGTCCTATGGCGTCCACGTCGCGCGCCTCGCCGGCGTCCCCGCGTCCGTCACCGCCCGCGCCGAAGAAGTCCTCGAAACACTCAGCGTCCAGCACGGCGGGCCCAGCGCCTCCAAGAAGAAACCCGAGCCATCCGCGTCCACCGGGCAGCTCGGGCTGTTCCAATCGCAACCGCACCCGGCGGTCGAACGCCTGCGCGAACTCAAGCTCGACGCCATGACCCCGCTGCAAGCCTTCGACCTGCTCCGCGAGCTCGCGAGCAGCGTCGATTCCTGATCACGTCTCCGACGCGTCTCCCGGCCCATCGAACGGCTCGCCCTTAGGCACATAGATCAGGTCGTAGCGCGGCTGCCACGAGTCGCTCGGCTCGTCGTACTGCGTGCCCGTCTGCCGCACACGACCGCCCTCGATCGGACGCACGTGCATGCGCACCTTGGCGGTGTTCCCGTTCGCGAGCGTCTGGGTTCCCTCGAACATGACGCCCTTGCCCTCGGGCGTGCCGACGAAGTGCGTGCGCACGCCGCCGCCGCTCACCCAGACCTGGTTCCAGTTGCCCGTGGCGGGGTCGAACCAGTTCCAGCTCTCGCCGGGGGGCCCGCCGCCCTCGGGGGTCCAGCTCTCGTGGATCACGTGCCCGCCGACGCGCAGCTCGAGCGTGTTCCGCCCGTTGATCTGCCCCGACGGCGAGTAGCACTCCCACGCGCCGACCCAGAACCGCAGCGCCGTCGTGAACCCGCCGTCGAACGCGCGCCGGTCCATCAGCGCCTGCCACCGGTCGTCATCACGCAGCGAGTTCAGGTCCGTGTCCGCCTCCCATTGGGGCTGGTTGGGCATGCCCGTGTCGATCGCGCGCCGCAGCGCCGCAAACGCTTCGTCCTTGTTCCCCTTGAGTGCGTGCGCGCACCCGAGGTTGTACAGCGCCGTCCCCGCGACCGGCGGGAACGTCGCCGCCTTCGTGTGCGCCTTGATCGCCTCGTCCAGCTGCCCATCCATGTGCAGCGCGTACCCCAGAAAGAACCACGCACCGGCGTGGTTCGGCTGCGCCTCCGTCACCGCCCGGAAAATCGGGATCGCGTCCTTCGTGTTCCCCTGGTTGACGAGCTGCTGCCCTTGCTGCATCTGCGACTGCACGTCGGGCTGGGCCGCGGCGTCCTGATGCAGCGCCCCCACCGCGGAGGGCGCACCACCCACGAGCCCCGCGGCAATCACGACAACGGCGGCGAACGAACGAGAACGATTCCAATCCATGCTGGGCCTCCTCTTAGTTCGGCATTCGCCCCACGCGGTCCGAGAACCTACCGCCGATTCTGACCCCGGGTTCCGCCGCGAGGCTTCCACGCCCGTGCGGAAACGTGCTCCCGCCCGGGTCGGTCTGTGCCGATTGGGCAGGAGCGGTCGATCGGGGGGGCGCCGAGTGAATCGGAGTGGTCGAACGGCTGCGGCGCGGGCCGGCCGGAACCGATGTTCGCGGTATGAAGCACTCGACCACCCTCATCGCTGTCGTGTCCGCCGCCGGTCTCGCCCTCGCCTCGGGCTGCGGCTCGACCCAGACGCGCACCACGAACGCGTCGGACACCACCCCGTCGTACTCCACGACCAAGGCGTCCTACTCGGGGTCCAAGGCCGGCGAGAGCCCGCTGTTCAAGGTGCCCACCTACTCCGTCCCGATCGACCAGCTCACGCTGTCCGAGATCGCGACCGAGCTCGAAGCGATGGCCGCCCTCGACCGCCAGATGGTGGACGCCGCCACCGTGCAGCAGCCCGACACCGTCGTCCAGGCCCGCATCCGCGAGGCCGACCGCGTCCACGCCGACCGGCTCACCGAGATCGTCGAACAGATCGGCTGGCCGACCGCCGAGCTCGTCGGCCCCGACGCCGCGCAGGGCGCCTTCCTCGTGCTCCAGCACGCCGGGCACGACACCCGATTCCAGAACCGCTGCCTGGGCATGATGGTGGACCTCGTCAACGACGGGCAGATCCCCGCGCCCTACGTCGCGCTGCTCACCGACCGGATCCGCATGTTCAAGGGCGAGGCCCAGCTCTTCGGCACCCAGATGACCTTCGAGTTCGACGACATGGGCCAGGCCCGCGCCGTCCCGAGCATCCCGATCGAGGACATCTCCAACCTCGACACCCGCCGAGCCATGATGAACATGCCCCCGCACGACCAGTTCGCCCGTGCCCTTGAGCGTGCCTATCGCGAGGGCGCCCCGGCCTCGGCGGTCCAGTCAGCCGCCGTCGAGACCTGGAGCGAATAACCCCGCCCCGCCCCCCGATCGAGCCCCTAGCCGCCCCCCTGGGCGGCTTTCTTGTGCGCCGGGTCCGCCTGGTTTCTCCAAGTTAACTTACTCTCGGGCCTTCAACCCCTCACCCTGGCGGATCAGGGTTCCACCAGGGCCTCATATCCTGTACCATGCCGCCTCGGTGTCAGGAGTGAGAGCGTCCGTACGTTGGCGGGCGTCCCGGTGCCGAGAGAGTTCGAGCGTGCGGTGCCTGTCTACGCCCACGCTCTCCACGAGAGAAAGAGGAACCAGATGAAGATTGCCTTTGCATTCGCGCTGTGCGCGTCCGCCGGCATGGCGACCGCCGGGTTCACCGTCACCGAGGCCTCCATCACTGATTTCGGTGCGGCGCCGCTGACCCCCGCCGGCGACGGCTACTTCCAGGTCGCCGGTCTCGGCGGCGCGGGCGGGTTCGCCTTCGCCACCCTCGGCGCGGTTGAGGACACGTTCGACGGTCTCGGCCAGAACATCGGTGCCGACCTGATCGCCGGCACCCACGACGGGCTCGCCGAAACCAACACATTCGGGGCTCCGGGATCGACCGGCACCATCTCCTTCGGCATCACCGGCTCGAACGGCGAACTCGCCCCGGCCGGGTTCAACGTTGGCGGCCTGCCCGCCGACACCGCCGGGTACTTCCTGGGTGCCAACGCGGGTGCGAACCCGCTCGATTCCACCCCCGGCATCGTCGTCAGCTCGGCCTTCATCGAGCTCTTCGACGCCTCGGGCACCTCGCTGCTCAACGCCGACATCACCGGGTTCGCGAACTTCACCGCGGGAGCGGGCGGCACCTGGGACGGCTCGCTCGGCGTCTCCTTCGGCGCGGGCTCGGCCGGCGCGGGCATCGCGACCTACGTCGTGACCATCAACGGCACCACCCTCCCGACACCGGCCTCGGCCGCGCTGCTCGGGCTCGGCGGCCTCGTCGCCGTCCGCCGCCGCCGCTGATCTCCGATCAGCATCTCATTGATTCCTCGACGCCCCGTCCCTTC
The DNA here is from genome assembly GCA_030426605.1 of Phycisphaerae bacterium. Classification (GTDB taxonomy): domain Bacteria; phylum Planctomycetota; class Phycisphaerae; order Phycisphaerales; family UBA1924; genus BQJQ01. The sequence goes on from JAUHXM010000103.1 coordinate 5,540, forward strand.
GCGGACGGGGCGTTTTTTGTGCGTCCGGTGCCCCCCGCGCTTGCAACTCCCCGCGTCGCACCCTCCCTGCGGGCGTTCTCCGCGACAGGGGCCAACCAAGACCCGGAAACCGACCCAAAACCAAAATTGTAACAAGACCCTGTCATCGGAACCCTCGACTCAGTACGCTCATGCGAGCGGGATGTCTCCCAGTGACCCTGGGCCCGCCCTGAAAGAGACCCGCGCGCGTCGCGCCCGGGACGAGAAGAGAGGTTCATCATGAAGACCGTGACTGCTGTCTGCGCGTTGTTTGCGTGCGCAGGGTTCGCCCTCGGCGGGCTGACCTCCGAAAGTGTTCTGGACTGCGGCAAGACCTACACCATCGACATGGCCACCGGCGGCGTGTCGCAGGACGCCCGCTTCGTCGGAACGATTTACGACAACACGAACACCGCCTCCGGCGCGTTCAGCTCCACCGACCTCGGCGCCACCTGGGGCGATCAGCTCGGCACGCTCGGCACGGGCACCGTCGATGCGGTCGAGTTCTCTGTCTTCAACTCGGGCTCGAGCGCCGGTGCCCTCGCGAACGCCTCGTTCAACATCAGCTTCTTCCGCGCCTCCGACTCGTCGTTCATCGGCGGGTTCAACACCAACACCGTCACGTTCACCGGCGGGCTCGCCCAAGGCTTCTTTACAACCGTCAACGTCACCGGCCTCGCCGGCCTCGGCATCAACCTGGACACGACCGACATCATCATGACACAATCGGTCATCGCCCAGACCGGCTCGACCCGCCTCGGGTTCGTGTTCGGCGGCCCCCTGCTCGCGGGCACCACCAGCCCCGACTCGGTCTACCTCGACGCCACCACCGTCGGCGCGCCAGGCTTCTACACCCTGACCAGCGGCGGCCTGCCCACCGTCGCCAACGCCTTCTACTCGATCACCACCGTCCCCACGCCGGCTTCGGCCGCACTGCTGGGCCTGGGCGGCCTCGTCGCCGCCCGCCGCCGCCGCTGATCCCGATCGGCATCTCTGTGGTTTCTCGGCGCCCCGTCCCCACGCGGACGGGGCGTTTTTCATGCGCGTAACGTGCCCATCCCCCGCCGCTCGCGCTGTTCGTTCCACATCACCAACGCCGGAGCGTGCGTCGCGACGAACCGGATGAGCTGCGTCGCAGACACGTCCAGCCGCACCGCCGCCTGCTTCTGATCCCAGCCGCTCGCCGCGATGACATCCAGCGCCTCGGCCATCATCGCCGGGAAATCCCCGTGGCGCTCGCTGCACGCGATCCGGCGCTTCCGGCAGCGCTCACGCCACATCTCCGACCGCACGTCCCCCGCGGGCAGCTCCACACGGTGCTCGACCGCCAGCCGCAAACGCAGCCGCCGCAGCGCCATCTGTCGGTTGATCTCCGCGTAGCGCCGCTCGCCCGCCTGCGCGCTGATTCCCGTCGGTTCGTGCGTGAGCGTCACCGCCGTCTCGTTCTTGTTGCGGTGCTGTCCCCCGGGCCCGCCCGAGCGCCCCCGCTCCATCGTCACTGACTTGAGGAGCTCGGCCTCGTCGAGCATCGCCGGGTGCAACGGACGATCGGCCGGCTTGTCAAGAATGCCCAGGTCCATCAGCACCCCGTCGTCGGCACCGCCGCAAGCCCCAGCCCGTCGGCGTGCCCCGCCCCGCGCAGCACGCACCCGAGCCCCGCGATCATCGCCGCGTTGTCCACGCAATACGCCATCTGAGGGACGTGCAAGCGGACACCCCGCTCGCGCGCGAACCGCGCCAACGCCGCGCGCAGCCGCGAGTTCGCGCTCACCCCGCCCCCAACGACCACGGACCCGAACGGCCCGCGCGCCTCGTACGCGCGCTCCAGCTTCACGATCACCGCCTTCACCGCCGCGCGCTGAAAGCTCGCCGCGATGTCCCGCCGGCGCTCGTCCGTCAGCTCGGGCGCCGGCTCGACCCGCAGCTCGGGCTTGCCCGGGATCTGCCTTGGCTGCGGCTTGCCGCGCACCTCGTACAGCACCGCCGTTTTGAGCCCGCTGAACGAGAAATCGAGCGACTCCTTCCCCAGCCGGCTCACCGGGAAATCGAACGCCCGGTCGTCCGCGCCGCCCTCGCGCGCCAGCGCGTCGATCGCGGGCCCGCCCGGGTGCCCGAGCCCGAGCATCGCCGCCGCCTTGTCGAACGCCTCGCCCACCGCATCGTCGATCGTCGCGCCCAGCCGCTCGAGCCCGAGCGCCGACTCCATGCGGTACAGCGACGTGTGCCCCCCGCTCACCACGAGCCCCAGCGCCGGGTACGCCGGCGGCACCTCCGCGCCCAGCGACGCGGCGTGCAGGTGCGCATGCACGTGATCGACCCCCACAAGCGGCCTGCCCAACCCCCATGCCAACGCCTTCGCCGCCGCCAGCCCCACGAGCAGCGACCCGATCAGCCCCGGGCGGTGCCCGACCGCCACCGCATCGACATCCTCCAGGCGCACGCCCGCGTCCGCGACCGCGCGACGCATCACGGGCAGCACCCGCCGCTCGTGCGCCCGGCTCGCGATCTCGGGCACCACCCCGCCGTATTCCTCGTGCAGCTCGTACTGCGACGCCACGACGGACGACCGCACAACCGTCGCGTCCTCCACCACCGCCGCCGCGGTCTCGTCGCACGAGCTCTCGATGCCAAGCACCAGCACGCCAGATTCTAGATCACGCCAGGATGATCCAGTACCATCACCGCATGACCCCGCACGCCAACGACCGCCCCAACACGCTGATCATCGCCTCGATCGTCGGCGTCGCGCTCGTCGGGATCACCGGGCTCGGGGCGTTCGTCTACTTCGTGACCCAATCGAACGCCACGAGCGTCGGCGATGGGTCATCACGCGAGGCGAACGAGTACGCCCGAGCCCTCGTGCGCCAGAACGAGATCGTCACCCGCTACGCCGAGCTGCAGAGCCGCATCGTCGGGTCGCCCTACGTCGGGTCCGAGGCCGCCGACGTCTGGGAGGACAACCCCGAAGTTGCGGCGGGGATGATTTGGGCCCAGCTCGACGAGGTCGAAACGCTCCTCGCCGACGCACGCACGGACGCCGAACTCGCCGCCGCGCTGGGCATCGTCACCGAAAACGGCGAGCCCCGCCTCCCCCTGAACCAGCGTGTCCAGATCCGCGGCGCCCTCGCCCACTCTTTCTACAACTACGACCTGCCCGAACTCGGCGCCGAGCAGCTCGCCCTCGCGATCGACGCCTACCGCGCACAAGCCGAGTCTCTCGACCCCTCCGTGACGCAGCGGATCCTCAACCCCCTCGCCGAGCCGATGCGCGTTGCCGAGCGTGCAGACGAATACCTCGCGATGGTCGAGGACCTCGCCGCCCGCTGGTCGCCCGAGCCCGGCACCGAGGCGTGGGAACGCCTCATCCACACGCACGCCGGCGCACTCAACCGCGTCGGCCGGTCAGACGAGGCCGAGGACCTCTACCGCCCGCTCGTCGAACGTCTCATCGAGAACGAGGACGGCCGCGGCACCCGCTGGCAGCTCGAGAACATGGCCCGCACGATCGCCGACGAGCAACCACGCCTCGCCGCGCGCCTGTGGGAAGAGATCATCAATCGCATGAACGCCGACGAAACCCCCGGCGGGAACCTCCAGCCCTGGAACAACGCCGGCGCCCTCTACGAGCAGGCCGGCGACATCGACAGGGGCCTCGCCTTCCTCGAGGAAGGCCTCACGCTCACGCGCGAGGACCCGGACCGGCACAGCGACATCCGCGAGCGCATGCTCGTGCATTACGGCTCCGTCCTCACCCGCCTCGGCCGCCTCGACGACGCCCGCGCCGCCCTCGACGAAGCCGACGACCTCAACGCGATGTCCGGCAACGAGCGCAACCGGCGCGACATCGACACCCGCCGCCAGCGTCTCGCCCAGGCCCGACAAGCCGCCGCCGACGCCCCGTGACCTACGCTTGCCCGTGCCCGAACCCCGCGAACGCCAGAACATCCAGGTCAAGTCCGAGCCCACGGTCCTCGCCGCCGTCCGCCTGCCAGAGTCCGTCTTCGACGAGCGCGACCCGTTCGGCGAGCTGCGCGACCTTGCGCGCCAGGCCGGCGCCAACGTCGTCGGCGAGCTCGAGCAACGCCGCGACCGACCCGAAGCCGGCACCTACATCGGCCAGGGAAAGCTCCACGAGCTCAAGGCCCTCTGCGACACCCTCGGCGCCACCTGCGTCATCTTCGATCACGACCTCTCCCCGCGCCAGATCGCCAAGATCGAAGAAGCCGTCGAACGCAAAATCCTCGACCGCTCCGAGCTGATCCTCGACATCTTCGCATCGCGCGCCACGACCCACGAGGCCAAGCTCCAGGTCGAGCTCGCCCAGCTCGAGTACACCTACCCCCGCCTCCGCGCCATGTGGAGCCACCTCGAACGCATCACCGGCGGCTCGCCGGGCGGCGTCGGCACCCGCGGGCCCGGCGAGCAGCAGCTCGAGATCGACCGCCGGCTCGTCCAACGCCGAAAGAAACTCCTCACCGACGAGCTGCACGGCATCCAGGCGCGCAAACGCCGCGCCGTCGCGAACCGCAAGATCGACCACTTCACCGTCGGCCTCGTCGGCTACACCAACGCCGGCAAGAGCACCCTGTTCAACACGCTCACCGAGGGCGGCGCGTACGCCGATGACCGCGTCTTCGCCACCCTCATGACCCGCACCCGCCAGTGGGACATGGGCGGCGGGCTCGCCTGCATGCTCTCCGACACCGTCGGCTTCGTCCGCAACCTCCCCCACCACCTCGTCGCCTCCTTCCGCGCCACGCTCGAAGAAGCAACCCACGCCGATC
>JAUHXM010000104.1 GCA_030426605.1 Phycisphaerae bacterium
CGCGGGCGGGGAGCGCTCCGCGCGGGGTCAGGGGGCCCGCGGTCGATCCTCGCCGCGGGGGGCCGAGCGGCCCGGACCGAGGATCTCAGAACTGCAAGCGGATTCCAAGTGTCTGCTGTCTAGAACGTTGCGAACGTTGCGTGGGGTGGCGTTTGGTGGGCGGGGTGGGCGTTGTTATCGCGCGGCGTCAACTTGGGAACGTCCGAGGAGGCGTCGGCGTGACGTCCGAGTTGGTTGCGACGCGGGCGCCGAGGCACGGGTTGCCCTTCGGGTCAACCGGTGGCACCCGGATCGGATCGCACCGACCCGAGGGCGGGTCGGGGGCCCGGGCGGGCTGTTACTCGTACAGGCGCGCGAGGTCTTGCCAGTAGCCGGGGTAGGTCTTGGCGACGCAGGCGGGGTCGCGGATCCAGACGTTGGGGCGGCGGAGGCCGAGGAGGGCGAGGGACATCGCCATGCGGTGGTCGTCGTAGGTGTCGAACTCGACGCGGGGGGCGTCTTGCGAGACGTCGATGCCGCGCGGGGGCGGGGTGATGGAGATGGCGTCGGGGTCGCCCATGAGGTCGGGCTCGACGGTGACGGCGACCTTGGCGAGTTCGTTGACGAGGGCGGCGATGCGGTCGGTTTCCTTGACGCGGAGGGTGCGGACGCCGCGGAAGATGGAGGTGCCCGGGGCGAAGCTCGCGCAGACGGCGAGGGTCATGGCGGCGTCGGGCATGTCGTGGAGGGAGGTCATGGTGGAGCGGAGGCCGTCGGGCGCGCGGCAGGTGACGATGGTGCCGCGCGTGGCGATGGTGGCGCCCATGCGTTCGAGCTCGTCGATGAACCTGGCGTCGCCCTGGAGGGACTCGCCGGCGAGGCCGTCGACGCGGACGGTGGCGTCGCGCAGGAGCGCGCCGGCCGCCCAGAAGTAGGTCGCGCCGCTGGCGTCGGGCTCGATCTCGAGGTCGAAGGCGCGCGGGGCGTGGGAGACCTGGATGACCGAGAGGTCGGCGGCGCTGCGCGCGGGGCACTCGAGCGACGCGAGCAGGTCGAGCGTCATGCGGACGTAGCTCTCGCTCGTGATCGGGAGGGCGAGCCGGAGGGCGAGGCCCGAGGGGAGGAAGCCGCCGACGAGCAGGAGGGCGCTGATGAACTGGCTCGATTGCGTGTTGCCCAGCGCGACGGCGGCGGTGGTCGGGATGTTGCCCGGCGGGGGCGTGATGCGGACGGGCGGGCAGTCGGGCGATTCGAGGTGCTCGACGGTGGCGCCGACGGAGCGCAGCGCGTCGGCGAGTTCGGCGATGGGGCGCTGCTTCATGCGCGCGTTGCCGGTGATCGTGACGGGGCCCGTGGCGAGCAACGAGGCGGCGGCGAGGAAGCGGGCGGCGGTGCCGGCGCCGGCGACGTCGATGGTGACGCCCTCGGGCGGAACGGGCCAGCGGCCGGCGACGCCGGTGATGCGGAGGTCGGGCGCGTCGTCGGGGACCGCGCGGGCTGAAGCCCGCGGCTCAGAAGATGGGATGCGTTCGACTTTGGCGCCGAGGGTTTCGATGGCGGCGAGCATGCGCTCGGCGTCGTCGGCTTCGAGGAGTGGGCGGCGGAGGGTGGTGACGCCGTCGGCGAGGGCGGCGAGGAGGAGGGCGCGGTTGGTGAGGCTCTTGGAGCCGGGCGGGCGGACGGTGATGTCCGCGGGGGGGCGGCCGCGCGGGCGCGTGGGGGGGACGATGGGGAGGGGGTCGGGGAGGTCCGCCAGCGGTCGCTGGAGGATGGCGTGGAGTTCGGTTGGGGTGGGGGCGTCGGGCACGGGGGGAGGGTATCGGCGTGCGCGGCGTCAGGGTTGTGGGGGGTAGAGGATCCAGTCGCCGTCGGGGGTGGGCCGTTGGGTTTTGTAGAAGGGGAGGGTTGGGAGCCGGTCTTCACCGTTGTAGACAGTTCGGCAGCGGTCGTCGTCGCCGTCTGCGGAGGCTGAGTAGATCAGCGGTTGATCGTCGACGATCCGGAAGAGAAGTTCATTCCCGGTGTATGGATCGATCAGAATTTTGGGTCGTAAGGCGGGGTCAAGAACTTCGAGTGAATGCGGCCATTCGCCGTGGACTAGTCGATGCCGGTGCGCTGCAATCGCGATCGATACGGCTCGGAGATGCATGTTTGTGATGCTAATTGAGGCAACCGCGTTGTCAGGAACCGGGAGAAGGATGTCAAACAAAATGGCTGAGACTGGGTCGAGTTGCTCATAACCCAGTTCGAGCTGAGCGGTTGTTTCTTGGTGTGACTTCTCCCATGGGGTTTGGCTCGCGTCGTGGTACGCCTGCGACCATGTGTCGTACCAATGAAGTGCTTGCTTTGCGTTGCCGGTCGTGAAGTCGAGTTCTTCTGGCTTCTGATGGAGCATTAGCAGAGTCGAGGCAGCGAACCATCCGGGTTGGTAGTTGCCGGCGTCGTCGGTCGCTCGCACGAGGACATCTTGCGTGATGGTTCGCTCGCCGTCGAGTGAGAACCGGAGATCCGAGGATCGCTCCAGCTCGGCGGCGAGTTTGTTGAGGTTTGGCTCGGTGAACTTGGAGGGATCCCGTGCGAGCGCATATGCGATGTCGTTCGCGGCGCTTTGAGCGAGGGAAGCGCCGACGAGTTTCTCGATGAGCAAGGGTTCGCCGTACACCAACCTCGCCAATCTCAGTCGGGCGAGAACGTTGTCGACGACTCGGTCTGTGTTGTTGCGTTCCAAGGCGATCCGGGAATCGGCATGCAAGACCTGGCTGAGTCGGCGGCTGACTTGAAGATGCTCAATGCTCGACGACAACACGAGCGTGTCTGGTGTGATTGGATCACAGCGGCGTTGTTCACTTGCCTCTGGATTAATTTCGTTCCAGATCGATGTGTACGTGGGGTCGCAGACCGCTCCCGTGATGATTCCCAAGTGTGGCCTGGCAGCTGCCTCGTGGACAAGCTGTAAGATTTGTATTGTCTTGGGCTGCTCGAGACGGGCTTCGAGTGAGGCTCGCTCTTCGAGCGTCATGTCGTGATGATCGTAGAAGCTGGTCTCAGGGAAGCCGGAGCGTTCGAGCAGGATGTGTGCTCGCGCCAAACCGGGCCACGCTCGCTGTTCAAGTGGGATCGCCTCGATCTGGGCGTTCCGGTCTTGCAGGGGCGACCACGCGTCGAGTCGGAACGACGGTTCGTCGGCGACCGCGATGGTGGCGCTGGCGAGCGGCAACAGTACCGCCATAAGCCGAGAAGTGATCAATCGATTTCCTTGCGGAAGACGGCGACGACGTCTTCGACGGGGATGACGAAGAGGCGGTTGTCGCCTTCGAAGTCAACCGGGACGCCGTGCTTGGGGTTGAAGAGGACGCGGTCGTAGTTCTTGATGGGGTAGTCGGCGTCGGACTCGACCTGGGCGGAGATGGCGACGACGCGTCCTGTGAGGGTGGGGATCTCGATTTTGTCGGGGAGGTGGATGCCGGTCTTGGTCTGCTTGCGGTCCTCGTCCTTGCGGATGAGGACGCGGGCGCCGAGGGGCTCGACGATCTCGATCTCGGGCTTTGCTTTGGGGGGTGTCATTGGGGGCAGTGTAGGGGTGGGGGCGGAATAGCGGGGCGTGGCGGCGTGTTGAGCGTGCATGGTCGTCGCCTGGATGTTTCAGTATCTGGCCCCGCGCGGGGATCGGCGTGATCCGATGCAGGGGTCTTTGACGGGCACGGGCCTGGCGCTGTTCTAACAGGGTGATCGCGACGGGCAATCCGCGTGGGGTTCTGGGCGAGTGCGCCTGGGCGGGACGCGGTTCTCTTTCAACTTGATTTGTGCGCGCGATGCGGCGCTGGTGGCGTGTGCCCCGTGCAGCGTCGTGCGGCTGACTGTTCGTTCCGCGATTACTCGGCGGCCTGGATGTGCGTGGTTCGTGCGCGCTCGGCTGCCCACAAAGGAGAAGTGTCATGGCGAAGCCGTTTGGGTTTGTGACCAAGGAGATGCACGCGTATCTGGATTATCCGGTCGCGGCGGTGCTGATGGTGGCGCCGTTCGTGCTCGGGTTGGGGGATTCGCACCCGCTGGCGAAGTGGTTGAGCGTCGGGACGGGCGTGGCGGCGCTGCTGTTGACGGTGCTGACGGACCACAAGCTGGGCGTGGTGCGGGTGCTGCCCTACCCGGTGCACGTGTTCGTGGACGGGGTGGTGGGGGCGGTGTTCCTGACGGCGCCGTTCGTGCTCGGGTTCGAGGGGATCGACGCGTGGTTCTACTGGGCGAACGGCGCGGCGGTGGCGTTCGTGGTGTCCATGCACAAGCCCGAGGGGGTGCCCTCGTTGACGTGAGTGCGCTGCCCGGCGTCGCGAGGGCGGCGCCGGGCGGGTTGGCCGAGTCGCGGCGCGGGCGGTGGGAGGGCGGTACGCTTGGGGCATGCATGAGCCTCTTGCGAAGCTGAGCGGGCTGATCCGCGATGTGCCGGACTTTCCCAAGCCCGGGATCGTGTTCAAGGACTTCACGCCATTGCTGGCGGACCCGGGGGCGCTCGCGCTCGCGGTGGAGCTGATGGCGAATCCGTATCGGGGCAAGGGGATCGAACTCGTGATCGGGGCGGAGAGCCGCGGGTTTATCTTCGGGACGGCGATCGCGCAGGCGCTGAGCGCCGGGTTCGTGCCGATCCGCAAGCCTGGGAAGCTGCCGCGGAGCGTGCACGGCGTGGACTACGCGCTGGAGTACGGCACGGACCGGCTGGAGATCCACTCAGACGCGTTGCACGCGGGCGCGCGGGTGCTGCTGGTGGATGATCTGCTCGCGACGGGCGGGACGATGGAGGCGAGTTGTCAGCTCGTCGAGAAGACGGACGCGACGATCGCGGGGATCACGGTGCTGATCGAGCTGGTGTTTCTGCGCGGGCGCGACAAGATGGCCGACCACGGGCAGGTGCACTCGGTGCTGAAGTACTGATCCAGTTCGAGCTCAGCGGCGGCGGCGTACGGCGATGAAGCCCAGCGCGGCGAGGCATGTCGCTGCGCCCGGCGCCGGGAAGAAGAGCACGGAGTCGGAGATGACCTGGTCGGGCCTTCCCGTGAAGATGGCGGGGCTCAAGTCATCGACCGCGTTCACGCGGAAGTGGTCCGTGCCGAGGTTGCCGCCGTCTTGGACGTCGTACTCGAGTGTGGTCACGCGTTCGAGGACGGTGGTTGTGAAGGTGCCGAGGACGACATCGCCGAACGTGAGGTTCAGCGGATCGACGATGGAGGACTGCCCGCCCGAGACGTTTCGGAGGCGGGCGAAGAGCGGGTTGCCCCCCTCGGGTGCGACGAGCGGCGAGAGTGCAGTCGTGAACGTGGATGCCTGCGCGGACGAGAAGTCCGATGGTTCGAAGCTGAGGTCGTAATCGCGGACGTAGTGCGTCGGGTCGGTGATGCCGGTGAGGGAGACGGTCCACGTCACGACCTCTCCGAGGTCCGCGATGGTGCGGTCCGCTTCAATTCGGAGCGTGATGGCACCCGAGCACCAGCAGGCGGCACCCGCGAGGGACATGACGACGACGGCTTTACGAATCATGACTATGGCTCCTTGCGGTTTCGGAGAGACGCTTGCGAGTGCGCGTACTCGGTTTGGATTTGACTTTAGCGGCGTCGGCGGGATGCGAGGATCGCGCCGAAGCCGAGGGCGACGCCCGCGCCCGGCGCGGGTGGGAGCAGGACCTCGCTCGAGATGACGTCGAAGTCGTCGCCTTCGAGGGCGATGGGGCCGAGGTCGGACCCGAGGCGGACGCGGAGTATGGGGGCGCCGAGGACGCCGCCGTCGGTGAGCGCGTAGCTCAGCGTGCCGGACGAGCCGTTGGCGTTGGTGGTGAAGGTGCCGAGGACGACGTCGCCGAAGGTGGCGTTGAGGGGGTCCACGAGGGTTGACTGCCCGCCGGAGACGCCGAGGATGGATGCGGTCGTGGGTGTGCCGGCGGTGGGGCCGATGAGGGACGAGAGCGCCGTGGTGAACGGGGTGGCGTCCATGATCTCGTTGGAGGCGACGAGGTTGAAGTCGTAGGCCTGGACGAACTGGCCGGCGGTGAGCCCGGTGACGGAGACGGTCCAGTTGACGGTGCCGGAGATCGGGCTGACGAACGTCTGGTCGGCGGTGATGCGGATCGTCTGGGCCGAGGCGGCGAAGCACGAGCCGGCGAGCGCGAGGGCGGCGATGGATCGGTTGGTCATGACTCTTCCTCCGAGTTGCAGTCTACCGCGTGCGGGAAGGATCTCATAGGAGTTCATCAGGTGATCTCATGAGATCTTCGGCGACGGTGGGCGAGGGCCAGACCGAAGCCGAGGGCGACGCCCGCGCCGGGGGCGGGCGGGACGAGGACAGAGTCCGAGATCACGTCGAAGTCGTCGCCCTCGAGGGCGATGGGGCCGAGGTCGGAGCCGACGCGGACGCGGATGATGGGGGCACCGAGGACGCCGCCGTCTTCCACCCCATAGCTGAGATGCCCGCCGACGGAGAAGTCATCCATGGTGGTGGTGAACGTGCCCAGAACGACATCGCCGAGTGTGGCGTTGATCGGATCGACCAGCGAGGATTGGCCGCCGGAGGCGCCGAAGACGGACGCGCCGGAGGGCGTGCCGGGGGTCGCGCCGATGAGGTTGGAGAGCTCTGTGTTGAAGCCCGAGGCGAACCCTGGGTCGAACGAGGCGATGAGGTTGAAGTCGTAGGCCTGGACGAACTGGGCGGCGGTGAGCCCGGTGACGGAGACGGTCCAGGTGACGACGTCGCCGAGCGCGACCGAGGTGAGGTCCGCGACGATGTTGATCGTCTGGGCCGATGCGGCGAAGCACGAGCCGGCGAGCGCGAGGGCGGTGATGGATCGGTTGGTCATGTCATGGTCCTCCATGTCCAGCGTACCGGGAGACCGGGCGTTCTTAAAGGAGTATCAGGAGGTCTCATGAGTTCTGCGGCGACGGTGGGCGAGGGCAGTGATAGCGAGCAGTGGGGCTGTGCTGGGGGCGGGTGTGAAGTTGACGGTGTCGGAGACGACGTTGGGGCGTCCTTCGAAGATGACGGGCCCGAGATCTCCGGTTGTTCTGACGCGGATCATCGGAACGCCGTCGAGGACGCCGCCGTCGTCGATGTCGTAGGTGAGCCCGAGCTGGGGTCCGGCGCTGGTGACGGAGAAGGTGCCGAGGACGACGTCACCGAACTGGACGCCGAGGGGGTCGAGGAGGGTGCTTTGTCCGCCGGAGGCGCCGAGGATGGAGCCGTTCGAGGGTGTGCCGGGGGTTTGGAGAATCGGGAGCATCGCGGTTGCGAAGGGCGTTGTGTTGCTGAACCCCGCATTGCCGACGGCGACGTTGGCGATGATGTCGAGGTCGTAGGCGTGAACGAAGGCGAGGCTCGACACGCCGGTGAGCGAGACGGTCCAGTTCACGGTGCCGAACGACGTGGGGTCGGTGGTGTCGGCGGTGAAGCGGAGGGTGGGTGTCTGGGAGAGGACGGCGGGGGTGACGCCGGCGATCGCGATCAGCGCGGTGGCGGTGCGTGTCATGTCAGCGTCTCCTTCGCGTGATCAGGGCGAGGGCCGCGGGCGCGAGCGCGGCGATCGGTGTGGGGGCGGGGATGATGGTGACGGTGTCCGAGTGGAATGACCCGGGCGGGGCGTTCCAGGGCGGAGGGCCGAAGTAGGGGGCGATCCAGCTGAGTCTGAGGGTGTTGGTGCCGAGGGTGCCGCCGTCGGTGATGGTGTAGCCGAGTTGGCCGTTGCGTCGGGCGGTGGTGGTGAAGGACCCGATGGTGACGTCGTTGCCGCGGACGTGCACTCCGAGGAGCGTGGCTTGCCCGCCGGAGGCTCCGAGGATGTCTGCACCGCTCGCGGTTCCGGGCGTCGGGGCCACGAGGGGGGAGAGGGCATCGGCGAAGGGCGTGGCGTCGGCGAGGGTGGCGTCCGAGGCGATGAAGTCGAGGTCGTAGACCTGGACGAACCCGGTGAGCCCGATCGCGACTTCGATGTCGGTGACGGAGACCGACCAGTTGATGTCGTCGCCGACGGACGCCTGGGCGCGGTCGGCGGTGATGCGGATGCCGGGGCTCTGGGCGAGTGCGGCGGGGGCGATGCCGGCGAGGACGATGGTGGTGATGGCGCGGTTGATCATGTCATGATCTCCGGCGGCGCGCGGCGAAGAGCGCGCCGGCCGCGATGAGCGTGGCGGTGGAGGGCGCGGGGAACCAGATGACGGAGGCGGAGACGATGTCGATGTCGTCGCCCTCGAAGGTGATGGGGCCGAGGTCCGAGCCGGCGCGGAAGCGGGCGATGGGGGCGCCGAGGACGCCGCCGTCTTCGAGGGTGAAGGAGATGGAGCCGAACGACTCGCACTGGGTGGTGAACGTGCCGAGGATGACGTCGCCGAAGACCGTGTTGAGGGGGTCAACAAGGCTTGATTGCCCGCCCGAAACGCCGAGGACGTCGCCGCCCGAGGGTGTGCCGGCGGTGGCGCCAACGACGAGGGAGAGGTTGGTTGAGAACTCGGAGATGGAGTAGGTGGCGGTGCCGATGCCGACGATGTTGAAGTCGTAGGCCTGGAGAAAGTCGCCCGGGGAGACGCCGGTGGCGGAGATCGTCCAGTTGACCGTGTCGAAGAAGCCGCCCGTGACATCGGCGGTGATGTTGATGGTGGGTTGCGCTGCGGCAATCGATGCAGCGCCGGCGAGCGCGATGAGGATGACCGGGCGGCGGCTCATCGCGTGCCCTCCCGTGGCCCGCGGCGCTTGCGTGCTGCGGAGGCGCTGGCCAGGGCGAGCATGATGATGGTGGAGGGTGCCGGGATGCGGTTGACGATGTCTGACCGGATGGTGAAATCGGCCCCCTCGAGGGCGATGGGGCCGAGGTCCGAGCCGGTGCGGATGCGGATGATGGGGGCGTTGAGCACGCCGCCGTCGGTCAGTGTGTAGCTGATCGTTCCTTCGCGGGTGGCTTCCACGGCGAATGTGCCGAGGACGACGTCGCCGAAGGTTGCGTTGAGTGGATCGACGAGCGTGGACTGCCCGCCGGAGACGCCGTCGATGGATGCGCCGTTGGGCGTGCCGGCGGTCGGTCCGACGAGGTTGGAGAGGCTTGTGCTGAATGTGGAGGCTTCGCCGACCGTTGGGTTGAGCGCCTGGACGTTGAAGTCGTACGCCTGCACGAACTGGCCCGCGGTGAGGCCTGTGACGGATATGGTCCAGGTGATGATGTCGCCGAGCACGGCGAACGTGGCATCGGCGGTGATGTTGATGGTCTGCGCGTGCGCGGCGGTGGACGTGCCGGCGAGTGCCAACGCGATGACCGCGCGGTTGATCATGAGCGTCCTCCGCGGACAGCGTACCCGAACGTCAGGGTTTGATCGAGGGTGTGTTTGGGACTCGATCGGCGGCGAGGGGTCAGCGCGGCGGCGCGGGTGCGGCCGGCTTCGATGCCGCGGCTGATGTGTGCGGGCGCTGTGGCGGGTGTCGGCGCGGCGATCGTGTATCGAGCGACGGAGCTCATCCTGCAAGACCCCCTGCCCCCACGGGATCCTGATTGAGATGGTGTATTGTGACACACGGGGCGTGTGTGTCCAAGTGTGTGACCGATCTGTTTGGGTTAAATAAAGAACCCCCGCTCGGCGAACCGAGCGGGGGTCGAGTTGACAGAGTCAACGGTTGCCAGAAATCGGCGTCGGATTAGCGACGACGACGGGCAGCGACCAGACCGCCGAGGCCGAGCAGAGCGGCCGACGCGGGGGTCGGGGTGATGGTGACCGAGCCGGAGTTGACGGTGGCCGGGCCATCGAAGGCGATGGGGCCGAGGTCGGAGCCGAGACGGGCACGGACGATGTTCGCCGCAAGGACGCCGCCATCGGTGACCGAGTAGCTGAGGACGCCCTCAGCACCGGCAACGACGGTGAACGTGCCGAGGACGATGTCGCCGAAGCTGGCGTTCAGCGGGTCGACGAGGGTCGACTGACCGCCGGAGACACCGGTGATCGAGGCACCAGCGGGGGTGCCGGCGGTCGGGCCAACGAGGGCCGACAGGGCGGTGCTGAAGGTGGACGCGGCGCCAGCGTTGTACGAGGCGTTGAGGTCCATGTCGTAGGCCTGGATGTACTGGGAGGCGCTGAGGCCGGTGACCGAGACGGTCCAGGTGATGGTGTCGCCGATGACCGCGTTGGCGGTGTTGGCGGTGATGTTCAGAGTCTGCGCAGCAGCGGTGCCAGCGGCCGGACCCAGCCCGGGGTCGCCCAGAACATCTGCCACACCTCTGTGTTCTCCTGGTCGACCGGGGTGATCGAGCTGTCGCTTGCCAAGCCCGGCGCGCACCGCGTCCACATTGTCGGTGGCCAGTCGCCCGCAGCGCTGCGATTTGGTCTGCAATTGACCGGTGACAATCAA
>JAUHXM010000160.1 GCA_030426605.1 Phycisphaerae bacterium
ACGGGGTGGTGGGGTCGGTCATCTCGTTGCCGTCGGCGTTCGCGCTGACGTGCGGGACGGCGTACACGCCCATGTGCGAGTGGGTGTCGATGATGCCGGGCGTGACGAACTTGCCCGCGGCGTCGACGACACGCGCGCCCTTCGGGACGCTGACGCCCTTCCCGATCGCGGTGATCTTGCCGTTCGAGAACACGACCGTGCCGTCCTCGATCTTGGTCCCGTCGCCGACGTAGATCGTGCCGCCGGTGATCGCCACGACCCCGGCCGGCTTGGGCGCGGGCGGGAGCACGGCCTCGTAGGGGCTCCGCGGCGAGCGGTCGCCCATCGCGGGGAGGACCGTCTTGTCGCTCTTGGGGGCTTCGGCGGGGGCGGCCTTCGGTTGGCTCGCGCACCCGAATACGGCGAGGCCCGCGGCGGCGGCGAGGAG
Organism: Phycisphaerae bacterium; assembly: GCA_030426605.1. GTDB lineage: Bacteria > Planctomycetota > Phycisphaerae > Phycisphaerales > UBA1924 > BQJQ01. Next base: position 428 of record JAUHXM010000160.1, read on the forward strand.
CCGGGATCGGAGGGCGGACGGTGGTTGCGTCCAGGGGCGCGGGGGCCGAGCCGGTCGACTTCGTTTCACGGCCGCGGAAGGTAGCAGGTCGTCCGGTTCGAGGCGCCCCGGGGGTTCGGACTTTTTTGTGCGTTTCGTCGCAACGACGTCGGCGCCGCGCCGATAACCGAGGAAGGCATGGATGCGGCGATGAAGACCTTCCTGGACCGGGCCCAACGCGCGACGGGCGACATTCGCCAGCGCGTGGCGGACGCCTTCTCGGGTCCGGGCGCGGTGGACGTCAACGTGGACGGCATCAAGCAGGCCGCCGTGAAGCGCGTCAACGACATCGGCGTGGCGCTCGGCCTCGACGCGCACCGCAAGGCTTCGATCAAGAGCGTCATCGACAGCATCGGCAAGTGAGCGGCGCCCCCCACGGCTGGCTCACGGGACTCCTCCTCAGACAGAACGACGACGGGTCGCTGAAGTTCTCGCGCGAACAGGTCGAGGACTTCTTCGGCGCGATCTTCTTGGTGCGCGGGTTCGCGCCCGGGTCGCTGTCGCCCTCGGTGGCGAACGCGGTCACGGCGCTCGCGGAGCGCGCCTCGTTGGATCCCGCGGAGAGCCCGGCGGAGCGCGGGGCGAAGCTGAACGCGTACTTCGCGGAGCACCCGATCCCGACGGAGCTGTCCGTGGACTTTTCGCAGCTACTCCAAGAGGAGGTCGCTGCTTCTTCGGAGGCGGAGGAGGAGGCGCGCGCGTTCCTCGAGTTCGTGGACGAGGGCGCGGCGCGGTTCCAAGAGCGCGGGCGCCCGGAGGGGACGCGGCCCGGCGGGGCGCTGGGGTTCTTCTTGGCTCGGGGAGATTTGAAGAAGGACTGAGGTGACGTTCGGTGTTCAGAGGTACAACGTGCGCCGATGCGACCGCTGTACTACTCGATCAACGTCACGCTCGACGGGTGCTGCGATCACCGCGCGGGCATCCCGAGCGAGGCGCTCCATCACTACACGACCCAGATCCTCGGGCGGGCGGACGCCCTGCTCTTCGGGCGCGTGACGTACCAGATGATGGAGGAGGCGTGGCGCTCGCCGGCGCCCTCGATGCCCGCGTGGACGGAGCCCTTCGCGCGGACGCTCGGCGCCGCGAAGAAGTACGTGGTGTCGAGTACGCTCGAGGCGGTCGACTGGAACGCGGAGCTGTTGCGCGGAGATCTCGGTGACGCGGTCCGCGCGCTGAAAGAGGCGCCGGGCAAAGGGATCTACGTCGGCGGCGTGACCCTCCCGCTTGCGTTGGCGGAGCTCGACCTGATCGATGAGTACGAGTTCGTGGTCCACCCGAGGATCGCGGGGCACGGGCCCACGCCGTTCGCGGGTACCCGTTCAGCGAACCGCGTCGGTGACCTTCGGCCGGCATGAGGGCCCGATCGGCTCATGGCCAAACGAGAGAGCCGAGAGACCTGGACCCAACGTATCGAGCGCCTGATGGCGAGCGATCTCACCGACACCGAGTTCGCCGCCGAGTTGGGCGTCAACGTGCATACGCTTCGATCGTGGAAGTGGAAGCTGGGCAAGACCTCCAAGAGTCGCCCGCAGACTGAGCGAGCGAAGGCGCCCACGCCGACCCCGACCTTCATGGAGATCGTCGCGCCCGCACCCCAGCCAGACATCGAGTTGCTCGTCGGCGACACGGTCCGC
>JAUHXM010000105.1 GCA_030426605.1 Phycisphaerae bacterium
GGAGCGCGGTGCAGCCGGCTGTGGCTGCTGCTGCTGCTGCTGCATGATCGATATTGTCGGGCTTTGGAGAAACGTGATCTGCATGGATGGAAATATGCGTTGCCAGAGCGCCTTGCGTGCTTGTTTTGCTGTAGGGTTGAAATCCAAACACGTTTTGGTTTAGTTTTAAGTCCCTTACTTTAGCGCCGACTTTCTCAATAACGCCCGAAAAGTCATATCCCGGGATAATGGGAAAGTTAGATGCGTGCATGAATTTGCCGCCACTTTCGCCGGTTATCAGATGCCGGTCTGCCGGATTTATCGCAGCAGCTTTGATGTTTACGAGCACCTCGAAGTCCCGGCACTCGGGTTCTGCATGTTCTTCAAAAACGAGGGATTCGATGCTGCCATAGCGAGGCAAATGCCATGCTTTCATGAGGATGGGGGATAATTCTTGATATATTTAAGATTGTTCTCCAGAATGGGCAAAAAACGGCTAAATTCGAGCTTGTTACAACAGGTACTGACGAATCGACCGTGAAAACCTGATCTTTTCATTTGCAGCGTGGGGAATTGCACTACATGGCCTGACAGGTATTGATCTACAATTATGGTAGGGGAGCACTGTCATTGAAATCCGGCTTTGTGATGTTTTTTGGCGCATCTTATTATAAGCAAGACTCTTACTTTTTCCGCATACACTGCAACTGTTAATTATGGATTCTTTAAAGACAGAAAACACGTCAGCTGGAGCCGCCACCGGGCGTGGGTCCCTGATGGAACAGTTTTCCTACGATGAAAAGATCGTACGGATGTTTGTTCTAGCCACCGTTATCTGGGGATTCGTGGGTATGCTGGTAGGTGTAATCATTGCACTACAGCTTCCCTTCTGGCCGGCAAACATGGGTGAATATCTGACCTTCGGCAGATTGCGCCCGCTTCACACCAACGCGGTTATTTTTGCTTTTGCTGGTAACGCGATTTTTGCAGCCATCTATTATTCAACACAGCGCCTTTGCCGGGCCCGTATGTTCAATGATGTGATGAGCCGCATTCATTTCTGGGGCTGGCAGGCTATCATCGTTTCTGCAGCGATTACCCTGCCCCTGGGGATTTCGACCAGTAAAGAGTACGCCGAACTCGAATGGCCAATCGACATCGCAATTACGCTGGTATGGGTCATTTTTGCGGTTAACTTCTTTATGACGCTCAGAAATCGCAGGGAAAAACACATGTACGTGGCCCTGTGGTTCTACATTGCAACCATCATCACCGTAGCCGTGCTGCACCTGGGTAACAGCCTTGAAATTCCCTGGTCGCCGATGAAAAGCTATCCGATTTATGCCGGCGTGCAGGATGCTTTTATCCAGTGGTGGTATGGACACAATGCCGTGGCCTTCTTCCTCACGACGCCATTTCTGGGCTTGATGTATTACTTCCTGCCCAAAGCAGCCGAGCGGCCGGTGTTCTCTTACCGCCTGTCGATCGTGCACTTCTGGAGTCTTGTTTTTATCTACATCTGGGCCGGCCCACACCACCTGAATTATACCGCCTTGCCAGAATGGGCCGTAACGATGGGGATGGTGTTCTCAGTCATGCTATGGATGCCGAGCTGGGGGGGCATGATCAACGGTCTGTTTCCCCTCCGTGGCGCCTGGCACAAAGTCGCGACCGACCCGGTGCTCAAGTTCTTCGTTGTGGGCGTCACGTTCTATGGCATGAGCACGTTCGAGGGCCCGATGCTCTCGGTGAAGGCTGTCAACTCCCTCAGCCACTACACCGATTGGACGATCGCCCACGTGCACGCGGGTGCTCTCGGCTGGAACGGGTTCATGTCGTTCGGCATGCTCTACTGGCTCTTCCCGCGGCTGTTCCAGACGAAGCTGTACTCAAAGAAGCTTGCCGAGCTGCACTTCTGGATCGCGACGATCGGCATGGTGCTCTACATCCTCGCGATCTACACCGCGGGCATCACACAAGGCCTGATGTGGCGTGCCTTCGATGCGTCCGGGCGGCTGCAGTACCCCGACTTCGTCGAGACCGTCACCGTCCTGATCCCGATGTACTGGATCCGCATGATCGGCGGCGTGCTGTACCTCACCGGCGCGTTGATCGGTGCGTGGAACGTCTTCAAGACCTGGTCGAACCGTCCGACGAAATACGAGGAAGAAGTCCACCAGGCGGCACCGCTTGCGAAGGACCCACCCGTGTATCAGCAGGCCCATTCGCGTCTGTCTGCGGTGATCGACCTCGGGCACGCGGGCGATAAGTTCCTGCAAGCGAAGTGGCACCGCCGACTGGAGGGGATGCCGATCAAGTTCACGATCGCAGTGATCGTGGGCATCGGCGCGGGCTCGTTGATCGAGGCGATCCCCATGTTCCTCGTGCGTTCGAATGTGCCGACGATCTCAACCGTCGAGCCCTATACACCGCTGGAGCTCGTCGGGCGTGACATCTACATCGCCGAGGGCTGTTACAACTGCCACTCGCAAATGATCCGTCCGTTCTACTGGGAGACGAAGCGCTACGGCGAGTACTCCAAGCCGGGCGAGTTTGTGTACGATCACCCGTTCCAATGGGGCAGCCGACGCATCGGTCCCGATCTTGCGCGCGAGGGAGGGCGCAAGAGCGACCTGTGGCACTGGCTGCACTTCGAGGACCCTCGGCAGGTGACCCCGAACTCGATCATGCCGCGCTACACGTGGCTGCTCGAGGACGAGGTCAACTTCGAGGAGATCCAGGGACGGGTGGACGCGATGGCGATGCTGGGCGTGCCGTACGGCGAAGCCGTGCTCGAGGGAGCCGCGCCAACGATGGCGCGGGAGCAGGCCGCCCGCATCGCCGCCAACCTCGAAGCCCAAGGGGGCCCGCCCGCGGAGCAGACGCAGAACACGGAAGCGATCGCCCTGATCGCGTACATGCAGCGTCTGGGCACGGACATTTTCAAGGACCCGGCGGCCATCGAACCCGCGGTATCGACCGAAGAAACGGCTGAAGAGGAGGCGACCAATGCGGCTGACTGACCTCGTCTCGGGGGCGGATCTCGACCTGTTCGCGACGGTCTCGCTCTGGATCTTCCTCGCCGTGTTCGTCGCCGTGGTGGTGCGTGCGTTGCTGATGTCGCGTCCCGCCGCGTCGAACGCCGCCAACATCCCGCTCGACGACGACACCCCCATCAAGCCCAGGGAGGCCCGGCATGGCTGACCATCAACACGACGACCAGCACGACGACGTCGAGATGTCCGGGCACATGTACGACGGGATCCGGGAGTATGACAACCCGATCCCCGGCTGGTGGCACGCGCTTTTCTACGGCGGTGTGCTGTTCAGCTTCCTGTACGTCGCCGTCGTCCACCTCTCACCTCTCTGGCCCACGCGCGAGCAGGCGTATCTCGCGGCGGAGGAGCGGGCGTTGGAGATCCAGTTCGCCGAGCTTCGCCTCATCGACATGGGCGAGGAGAAGGTCCTGCGCATCATGGGCGAGCCCAAGTGGCTTGATATGGGCGCATCGGTGTTCACCGCGAACTGCGCGCTGTGTCACAAGGCGGACGGCTCGGGCATGAGCGGTCTGGGTCCGAATATGACCGATGATTTCTACAAGAACATCACCGACATCGACGGCATGCTCGACGTCATCACCAACGGTGCCAACAACGGCGCCATGCCCCCCAAGGGCGGGGCGCAGCTGAACGACAACGAGATCGCACTCGTCGCGGCGTACGTCGCGTCGCTGCGCGGCAAGAACCTGCCCGGTGAACCGCCCGACGGCGAGCAGATCCCGCCGTTCCCGGAACCCATCACCGACGCCGCCCCGCTACAGCCCGAGGGCTGAGCTAGAACGCATGGAAGGTCGGAAGACGTGGCCGACGCCCTGATCGAAGCCCCGGAACGCGTGCTCTCGACGCTCAACCAGGACGGCACGCGCCGATGGATGCGCCCACGCCCATCGCGCGGCACGTTCTGGAAGTGGCGCCGGCCGGTCGCGTACGGGCTCATCCTGCTCTTCACCGCCCTGCCCTGGATCACGATCAACGGGAAACCCGCCGTCTTCCTCGACCTGATCCACCGCGAGTTCACGTTCTTCGGCAAGACGCTGCTCCCGACGGACACGCTGCTGCTCGCGCTGCTCGCGATCGGGATCGCGCTGGCGATCTTCCTCGTCACCGCGCTCTTCGGGCGCATCTGGTGCGGGTGGATGTGCCCGCAGACCGTCTACCTCGAGTTCGTCTACCGCCCGCTCGAGCGTCTGTTCGACGGCGAGCCCGGACGCCGCAAGCCGGCGGGAAACACCACGCTCCGTAAGTTTCTTCGGTTCGTTGTCTACCTGCTGATCTCGGCGTTCCTCGCGCACACGTTCCTGTCTTACTTCGTCGGTGTCGAGAACCTTCGGGCGTGGATCACCGGCTCGCCCACGGAACACCCGATCGCGTTCCTTGTCATGGCCGCGACGACCGGGCTGATGCTGTTCGACTTCGGATACTTCCGCGAGCAGGTCTGCGTCGTTGTCTGCCCTTACGCCCGCATGCAGAGCGCCCTGCTCGATCGCGACTCGCTCATCATCTCCTACGACAAAGCCCGCGGCGAGCCCCGCGGCAAGCGCGGCAAGAAGCACAAAGCCGGCGCCGACGTCTCGCTCAACGTCATCACCGAGGACCGAGGCGACTGTGTCGATTGCCACATGTGCGTCACCACCTGCCCGACCGGCATCGACATCCGTGACGGGCTGCAGCTCGAGTGCATCGGGTGTGCCCAGTGCATCGACGCGTGCAACACCGTGATGTCCAAGATCGGCAAGCCCACCGGGCTCATCCGGTACACGTCGCAGCGCGCCGTCGAGACGAAGAAAGCACGCCTGCTGCGACCCCGCATCGTGATCTACCCCTTGATGTTATTGGTTGTCGGCGTCGGGTTTGTCAGCGTTCTCTCGACCAAAGCGGGCGCGGACGTGCAGGTTCTGCGAGCTCCAGGGCTGCCGTTCAACCTGACTGACGCGGGCGAGGTATCGAACCAGCTCCGCGTCCGGGTCACGAACCGGACGGACGCGCCCACGACGTACACGCTGGGCGTCGCGGAAGGCTCGCCGGTCACGCTCATGAGCGACTCGCTCACGTTCACTCTCGAGCCGGGGCAGCAGACGTCAATCCCCGTGATCGCCGTCACCCCGCGGGACGCGTTCGTGTCCGGTGTGCACGACGCGTCACTGACGCTGACGGACGGCGCCGACCTCTGGAAGGACCTTCCCTACCGCCTGCTGGGCCCGGCAACCGGAGCGAGCCAATGACCGATGAACAACGGACCAAGCGAAAAACGAGCGGGCTCGTGTGGGCGTGGGTGCCCGTCGTCGTGTTCGTGGTCCAGGGCGCCGTGCTCGCGATCACGATGACCCTCGCGTCCGGCACCGGCCTGGAGGCGGTCGAACCAGACTATTACGCGCAATCGCTCGACTGGGACCAGCGTGCCGAACTGGTGCGCAACGCCGAGCGACTCGGCTGGGACCTTGACATCGCGGTCGGCCAGCCCGAGGGGCCGTCGGAGCACCGCGCCATCACTGCGACGCTGCGTGATACGACGGACGAACCGATCGATGACGCGTCGATCGAATTGGAGATGTTCCCGCACGCCGCGGCCGGCGAGCGAGACCGGATCTCGCTGAGCACGTTCAACTCGGGGTATATGGCTGAAGCCGCGTTCCACCGCACGGGGCTCTGGGAGTTCCGCGCCACGATCACCCGCGGCGACGACAAGGCCCTCATCACCACCACCGTCGAGATCGACGAATGACCGACGGCGTGCCCATGCTCATCGCGGCGGTCCTCGGCGCCAGCCTCCTGGGCAGCCTGCACTGCGCCGGCATGTGCGGCGCATTCATGCTCTTCGCCGTCGGGGCGGATCGGAAAGTCTCGCGGGCCGAACAGTTCCGTCTCCACGCGGCGTACCACGGCGGACGCCTGATCACCTACAGCGCCCTCGGCGCGGTCGCCGGCGGCGTCGGCGCGGCGCTCGATCTGGGCGGGTCATTCGTCGGGCTCCAGCGGCTCGCCGCGGTGCTCGCCGGTGCGTTGATGATCGGGTTCGGCGTCTTCACGCTTCTGAAGGTCGCGGGGGTCAAGGGACGTATCGATCTCATCCCCAAGCCTTGGCGCCGCGCGATCGAACGCGTTCAACAGCGGGCGTTCGAGCTGCCGCCGTTCTCGCGGGCGTTGTCCATCGGGCTGCTGACGACGCTGCTCCCGTGCGGCTGGTTGTACGCCTTCGCGTTCACCGCCGCGGGGACGGGGCACCCGGCACACGGCGCGATCACCATGGCGGTGTTCTGGGTCGGCACCCTCCCGGTGCTCGCGTCGGTCGGCGTCGCGGCACAGACGCTCGCGGGCCCGCTTCGCAGGCACCTGCCCGTCGCAACGTCGCTGCTCCTGGTCGTTGTCGGCGTCGTGATGGTCGTGCAGCGCGTGCAGGCACCGGCGATGACTCGTGAATCGCTCGGGCTGACCCCGACCGCGGATGGCGCATCCGTCGCCGTACCACAAGCGGGCGAGGTCGAGTGCCCGCTCTGCCACCCGACGGATGGATGACTTGACCCAGGCCGTTGCCAGCGTGACCAACATGCCAAGTTCGCGGCATGCGTGCGCCCACTGCGGGCTTGATGTCCCCCAGGGGCTCGTCGTCGAGGACCGTGCCGAGCAGTTCTGCTGCAACGGGTGCGAGGGCGTCTGGCGCGTGCTGCGCGGTGCCGGGCTCGGCGGGTTTTATGACGTTCGCGACGCCAGCGACGCCGCCGCGCGGCGACCAACCACATCCGGGCGCGAGTTCGACGAGTTCGACGACGTGTTGTACCAACAGACGTACGTTGAGGCCCTGCCCGGCGGGTTGGCGCGGACGGAGTACCTCCTCGAGGGCGTCCACTGCGCCGCGTGTGTGTGGCTGCTCGAACGCCTGCCCCGTGTCGCACCAGGGGTGTCATCCGCGCGGGTCCGGTTCGGCGCCGGGACCGTCAGGGTGACCTACCGGCCCGACACGATCACCCCGTCCGCGATCGCCCGGGCGCTCGACGTGCTCGGGTACCGCCCGCACCCGGCTCGCGGCGCAGAAGCGCGCGACGCCCGGGCGCAGTCCGACCGGTCGTTCCTGATCCGCGTTGCCGTCGCGGGGGCGTGCGCGGGAAACATCATGCTGCTCTCGATCGCGCTGTACGCCGGTGCGTTTTCGGGCATCGCGCCGGCGTGGGAGTCGGTCTTTCGCTGGCTGAGCATGGCGATGGGCATCGTCTCGCTCGCCTGGCCGGGACGCGTCTTCTTCCGCGGCGCGATCGGTGCCCTGCGCACGCGGACCGCTCACCTAGACCTCCCCATCGCCCTCGCCCTCTTCGCGGGCGGCGTGTGGGGCAGCGCGAACGTCATCCGCGGCGCGGGCGAGATCTACTTCGATTCGCTCTCGGTTCTGGTCTTCCTGCTGCTCGTCGGGCGCTGGATCCAGCACCGCCAGCAACGATCGGCGTCCGACACGATCGAGCTCCTGCTTTCGCTCGTGCCGAGCTCGGCGACTGTCGTTGAGGACAACGGCTCGAAGCGGGCCGTCCCGATCGACGCACTCGAGCTCGGGTGCGTCGTCGAGGTCCGCGCGGGAGAGACCATCCCCGCGGATGGCACAATCGTGAAGGGCTCCTCAAGCGTGGACGAATCGACGCTGTCGGGCGAGTCCGTCCCGCGCCGCGTCGCTCCTGGCGAGGGCGTCGCCGCGGGGACGACGAACCTGAACACGCCGATCTTCGTGCGTGTGAGCGCCGTCGGCGCGGGGACGCGCGTGGGCCAGCTCATGGCACGCGTCGCCGAAGCCGGCACGCTCAGGGCCCCGATCGTGCGCGTGACGGACAGGATCGCCGGATGGTTCGTGCTCGTGGTGCTATTGCTCGCGACGGTGACGTTCGCCGTCTGGGCCCCCTCGGGGATTCCACTCGCGTTGGACCACGCCACGGCGTTGCTGATCGTCGCCTGCCCGTGCGGGCTGGGGCTCGCGGTGCCCATGGCGATGGGCGTCTCGGTTGGCCGGGCCGCCCGCGCAGGGGTGCTGATCAAGGACGCCTCGTCGCTGCAGGCGCTCGCGGGCAGCGGGGTCATGCTCGTCGATAAGACCGGCACGCTCACCGAGGGCCGCATCTCGCTCGCCGCCTGGCACGGCGATCAGCGGCTCCGCGACGAGCTTGGCGCCATCGAGCGTGGCAGCTCTCACCCGATCGCCTTGGCCCTGGCGTCCGACGACACGTTCGTCGCGACGGACTGCGTTCACACGCCCGGCGGGGGCGTTCAGGGAACCGTCAACGGGCGCGCGATCGCCGCGGGGTCCGCCGCGTTCCTGGAATCAATCGGAGTCGCGATCGATCCCGTGTGGAACGAGCGGGCGGCTGCCGCGGGTTTGAACAGGCGCACACCCATCCTCGTCGCGCGTGACGGTCACGTCCGTGCCCTCGCTGAGCTCGCGGACACCCTCCGCCCCGACGCGCGCGATGCGATCGATGCCATCCGCGCCGCAGGTTGGGACGCACGGGTCCTCTCGGGAGACATGCAAGGCGTCGTGGACGCCGCGTGCGATGAGCTGGGCATCCCGGGCATGGGCGGCGCGACACCCGAAGACAAAGCCCGAGTCGCCAGCGAGCAGACGAACGACGGCCACGCGGTCGTCATGGTCGGCGACGGCGTGAACGACGCCGCCGCCATGGCCGCCGCGACCGTTGGGATCGCCGTGCACGGCGGCGCCGAAGCAAGCCTCGAAGCCGCCGATGTCTACCTCACCAAGCCCGGGCTCGCACCGATTGTGGATGTCCTGCACCGCGCCCAATCCACGATGCGGACCGTCCGCGTCTGCCTGATCGTGTCCATCACGTACAATGCCGTCGCGGCGTCGCTCGCGGTCGCGGGGCTCATGTCGGCCCTGCTCGCGGCGGTCCTGATGCCCGTCAGCTCGCTCGCGGTGGTCGCGATCGCGCTGCGGGCCGGCCGAGGAGGCCACGCGTCATGAGCGTCATCCTGCTGATGATTCCGGTCGCCCTCATCCTCGGCGCTCTCGGCGTCGGAGCGTTCATCTGGGCGGCCAAGCGCGGGCAGTTCGACGACCTCGACACGCCGGCGATGCGCTCCGTCTACGACGACTGAACTCGCTCAGGCGCGCTCGAAGACCTGCATGTCGTCCAAACACAGCGCCGGGGCGTACGCATGGATCGAAATCGCCCGCCCCGACACGCTCAGCTGGTGAACCGTGCACCCGGGCGTGGTCACGAACTCGCCCGGCAGCAACACCCGGCCGCCGGCGGGGCTGGCTTGGTCGCCCTCGCACCGGAATCGCGTCTCCAGCACCTCGCCCTCGAGAATGCGGAACCCGCACTCCGACTCGCAGTGATCGTGGATCGGCGTCGTGGTGTTGTCCCATAGGATAGCGAGGAGCACCCACGCCTTCGTGCGTGCGAGTTCGCATCGCACGCGGTGTCCCCGGTGGAACGGCTCGCAATCGCGGACGTCGTCACCCGTCAGACGGAGCGAACGAAGCGCCTCGGTCACTTCCTCGCGGGGCGCGTCGTCGCGTGCGAGCGGGCCGAACGCTTCCTCGATCATGTCAGCGCCGGCGGCGGTGAGACCCCCGTGGTGAATGAGTCCGCTCTCGGTGGCGTTCGCCCCGCGTGCCATCGCTGCCGTCCTTCCTGACTGATCACACCTTACCAGAACCAATGAATCACGTTGCCGCGTCGTTGTCGGCGTTCGGCGCGGCCGCCCCGGCACGGGCGATGTCCTCAATCATGCGCTCGACGTCGCCCGGCTCGAGCGCCGGATCGACGGTGACCAGCCGGATGACCCGGCGGCCGCGCACGATGCCGAAGCCAACTTTGAGTTCGCCCGATTCGTTCAACGCCTCGCAGATCGCCGGCGTGGACTTGCCCGCGACCTCGAAACAGACGGTCGTCCACACGGGCTCGTGCGTGAGTTCCATCCCCTCGGTCCGCCGGACGAAACCCGCCGCGTGCCGGGCGAGGTCGAGCTGACGCTGCACGCGTTGGGCGTACCCGTCGTCGCCGATGGCCTGCCACTGGGCCCAGAGTTTGAGCGCATCGTTGCGTCGCCCGCACTGGAGCGATCGCGTGCCCGGGTTCATCCACCCGTGCTCGGCCCCGTGGTCTTGCTGGAACAAGTACGACGCCGACTCGTCAAAGTGCTTGCGCATCAGCCCGGGCTCGCGCGTGAGCCCGACGGAGCACATGAGGGGCACGCCCATCATCTTGTGCGC
>JAUHXM010000161.1 GCA_030426605.1 Phycisphaerae bacterium
AAGAAGCGCTGGGCGAGCGCACGCTCCTGGATGGAGCGCGCATCGAACTGCCGCGCAATCCCGCGCCGCTCGGCGCCGCGGATGTGCTCTACCCCGAGCCGATGGCCGTCGAGTACGAACTGCCCGAGCACTCCTCGCGATTCGCCGCGGTCGCCGAACTCCCGCGCGATGCATTTCCCTTCGGGGATTGCGAGTTCGTCGTGTCCGTGGACGGCGTCGAGGTCCTGCGCGAGCGGCTCAACCCCTCGCGGGCCGCGGTCGAGTTCTCCGTCGATGCGCGGGGTTCGATCCTGCGCGTCGCGCTCGAGCCGGGCGAGTACGGGCCGATCAACGACCGCGCACTCCTCCGCCGCGCGATCATTCTTCTGAGCGAGTGATGCCTTCCCTCCCTCTCCCCGCGGGAGAGGGTGGTTCGCCGAAGGCGAACCGGGTGAGGGGGATCACCACTTCGCCACGCGTTCGCGCAGTCTCCCGAGCATCAGCCCCGTCACCTCGTCGGCGTTGCCGCGCGCATCGATGACCAGGAACTCGTCGGGACGCTCCTTCGCCTGCGCCAGATACCCCTCGCGCACCTTTTTGTGGAACGCGGCGCCCTTGGCTTCCATGCGGTCGAGGAGCGGGTTCAGCCGCCGCGCAGCCGTCGCCTCGTCCACATCGAAGACGAGCACGACATCCGGGCGCACCTCGCCGCACGCGACCTTGGCGGCCGCCTCGATCTCGGCGCGCGTCATGCCGCCCGCGGCGCCCTGATACGCCAGCGTGCTGGGAACGAACCGGTCGCCCAGCACCACCTCGCCGCGCGCTCGCGCCGGGCGGATCACCTCGTCCACGAGTTGTGCGCGGCTGGCCATGAACAGCATCGTCTCGCATCGCACGGCCATCTCGGCGGCGCCCGGCACATGATCGCGCCGCTTGAGCAGCAGTTCGCGGATCTCCTCACCGATGAATGTGCCGCCCGGATCGCGCGCCTCGACGACCTTCAGACCCCCACGACGGCACAGCGCGCCCAGCGCCTGCATCTGGGTGCTCTTGCCCGACCCGTCCGGGCCCTCGAACACGACGAATCGCCCCGCCAGCCGCGACAGCCACGCGACATCCCCGTGCGCCCGCGCGGCCGCAGCCCCGGGCGCTTCGCCCCCGAACAACCCGACGCTTTGTTCACGCGCAGTGCTCACGGGAGGAGTGTACGGGAAGAAGGTAATGGGCAATGGGCAATGGGCAATGGGAAGTGGGTGTGGGCGCCACGCGTGATCAGTCGTGGCGCCTCCTGCGGATGCGCCACGGCACCCTGCGCGTCACAAACTCGCCTTCTTCGTGACGACCGTCCCCTGCGCGGTGTCCTTCACCTCGTAACCCATTTGGACGAGCAAATCGCGGAACCGATCGCTCTCTTGCCAATCTCTAGCTCTTCGAGCTGCGTCGCGCAGTTGCCTAATGTGTTCAACTGCGGGTGGATTTACAATCGTGTGTTCGGGTAGAAAAATGACACCCAGAATCCCGTCAATTAGATTGATCGCAGCCCACATCCAATCCCATCTATCAGCACTTGAATTCAGCATCGCGAGCGCGATGTTGGTTTCAAGCGGTGATGAAGGCAAAGCAAGTTTCTCATCCGGATAGGCGAAGAGATACTCGCTTTTGTCCAGCACGGTTGAAATTGAGCAAAGGCGATCGACGCCAGCCAATGCACCACTCATATTGAGGTCATCGCTCAGGGACTTGGCAAAGTCCCAAAATCTAGATTGCGCTTCAGGGACAATGAATGCATCGATCGGAACATCACGATTTGCCAAGAAGAAGCGGGCTGCTCGTTTCCAGTGCTCCACGCGACCCTTCGAGGCTTCTAGGCCCTGCAACGAAAAATTCGCGTTGCTGCGGTAGTGCGTCTTGATGAGTTCCAGCCGGATCGCCGCGGGATCGAACCCCTTCGCGATCAGATCGCGGATGGTGTAGAAGTTGCCCTTGCTCTTGGACATCTTCTCGCCCTCGACCATCAGGTGGCGCACATGGGCCCACTGGCGCGCGAAGCGGTCGATGTCCCACGCGCAGCGGCTCTGCGCGATCTCGCACTCGTGGTGGGGGA
>JAUHXM010000106.1 GCA_030426605.1 Phycisphaerae bacterium
CCGCTACGCCGACCTCGCGCCCACCGACGACGCCCGCAGCGTCATCTTCCTCGGCTTCAGCGCCGAAGAATCGGGCCTCAACGGCTCGCGTTACTTCTCCGACAACCCGCCCGTCCCCACCGAGGCACAGGTCACCATGCTGAACATGGACATGATCGGCCGCCTCCGCGACGGCCGGCTCGAGATCGGAGGCACCGAGTCCTCCCCAGACCTCGACGCCCTCTGCGTCCCCCACTTCGAGGCCTCCGGGCTCATCGTCTCGCGCGAGATCGGACGCCAGTTCCGCGGCCGCTCCGACCACGCGAACTTCGAATCCGAGGGCATCCCCAACATGTTCGTCTTCACCGGCCTCCACGAGCAATACCACACCGCCGACGACACCGTGGACCTCGTCAACTACGACGGCGGCGCCCGCATCACCAAACTCGTCGCCGACATCGCCTACGACGTCGCCACCCGCCAGGACGCCCCCGCCCACACCGCCCGCGAGCAGCGCGGCGTCACCGCCAACGCACGACCCACCGTCCGCGTCGGCATCGTCCCGGGCGACCACCCCGACGGCGGCTTCGTCATCGCTCGCCTTTTCGACGGCACCTCCGCCGCCGACGCCGGGCTCCAGCAGGGCGACCACGTCCTCACCTGGGACGGCGACCCCATCGAATCCATCGATACGTGGAGCCCCGTCCTCCTCGAGCACAACCCGGGCGACGTCGTCACCCTCACCATCGAACGCGACGGCGAAGAACAAACCATCGAGATGACACTCAAATCCGCCGACGGCTAACGGGCCAGCGACGGGTGCCGTGGAGACGACGAAGTCTTCTCCACGCGTTGGGGCCAGCATCGCGGGGTCGCCAACGACGGCGTCTCCACGCAACCCTCACGCCGCAGATCACCCCGGCCCGAACCACCGCAGCCGCCACACCCCGCGCTCCACCACCACGTCCACGTACGTCCAGCTCATCCCGCGCGACGGCCGCACGCCGAGCCGGAACGTGTTCTGCCCGATCGTCTTCAGGAACAACCCGGGCGTGAACTCGCCGTAGGGCATCAGGGTGTAGAGCTGCCGCACGTCCCGCTCACGCCGCTTGAGCTCTCGGTACGCCCACACCGGGTCGAACCCGCGCTCGTGGAACTCCTCGACCGTCCGCTTGCTCAGCACCTGCTCGAGGAAGAGCTCCTCCTCCTCGTCGCGCAGTGTGGTCACCACGTGCGCCATGACGTCCCGCGCCGAGTTCGAGATCAGCGTGATGTTCCCCGCCTCGTCCTCGCGCCGCAGCGTCGGGATCGGGCCGTCCACCACCTCGTCGAACGCGCCGTCCGAGTCCCGCCGCTCCCGCACGGGCGCATCCCCGCCGCGCTGCGCGCCCTGCACCCTCGACAGCAGCCCCCGCCGCGACACCTCACGCTCGTACCGGCACCCAGCCAGCGCCACCGCCGCGACCACCCCGAGCACCAAAGCCACGAACCACCCGCCGCGCACGACGCCTCCGATCACTTCCGAACGCCCGCCCGGTCCGGCACGACCACGCCCGGCGTCCCGTCCGTGCGCACGCGCTCGGCCCGCGGTTCCGCCGATCCACGCCGCCACACGTCGTGGTGCGCCGGCTCGGCCGGCCCGTCCGCGTCCAGCCGCCAGTGGCACCCGCGCCGCTCGTCCCGGTGCGCCGCCGACCGCGCGATCAGCGACCCCACGAGCAGCATGTTCTGCACCTCCCACCCCTCCGGATCATCAAAGATCTTGTCCAGGGTGTACCGCGCCCAGAACGCCAGCATCTCCACCGCGTCGCGCAGCTTCGCGCCCGTCCGCTCCACGCCCACATTCTTCCACATCGCGCTGCGCAGGCTCGAACGCACATCGATCAGGTCGAGCTCCCCCTGATCACTCGGGCGGATATCCGACACGATCTTGGGCGGGCCGGACCCGTTGCCGGCGCCATCCGCCGCCATCGCGCCCGCCCGCGCGCCCGCGACGAGCCCCTCCAGCAGCGAGTTGCTCGCCAGCCGGTTCGCCCCGTGCAAGCCCGTGCAACTCGCCTCGCCCACCGCGTAGAGCCCCGGCACGTTCGTCCGCCCGTCCAGATCCGCCCGCACGCCGCCCACCGTGTAGTGCGCCGCGGGATGGATCGGCACGAGCTCGCGCGCCGCGTCGAGCCCGAACCGCTTCAGCGCCGCGTCGATCCCCGGGAACCGGCCCGCGAACGAATCCATGTGCCGACAATCCAGCCAGACGTTCCCGCCCCCCTGGTCCGCGATCCGCGCCACGATCGCCCGGCTCACCACGTCCCGCGGCGCCAGCTCCGCAAGATCGTGCGCCCCGACCATGAACCGCTCGCCCGCGTCGTCGAGCAGGTGCGCCCCCTCGCCACGCACCGCTTCGGAGATCAGCGTCCGCGCCGCCCCGGGCACATAGAGCACCGTCGGGTGAAACTGCACGAACGCCATGTCCGCCACCGCAGCCCCGGCGCGGTACGCCATCGCGATCCCGTCCGCCGTCGCCCCGCGCGGGTTCGTCGTCTCGCGGTACACCTGCCCCGCCCCGCCAGAGGCCAGCACCGTCGATTTCGCCCACACCATCTGCAGCCCGAAACGCGGGTGGTGCGTCACCGCGCCCAGCACCGGCGCCCCCTCCGCGTCCGACGGCGTGATCATGTCCAGCGCGAAGCAATCCAGGAACACCCGCACGTGCTCGCTCGCGCGCACCCGATCCGTGAGCACCCGCTGAAGCTCCACGCCCGTCGCGTCGCCACCCGCGTGATACACCCGGCTCGCCGAATGCCCCCCCTCGCGCCCCGCGTTGAGGGTCCCGTCCCCGTCGCGGTCGAACCGCATCCCCCACGCCGCGATCTCTTCCAGCGCCGCCCCGCCCGCCGAGCAGACCTCGCGCACGACGCCCTCGTCGCACAACCCCGCCCCGGCGACGAGCGTGTCATGCACGTGCGCTTCAACGGTGTCCGCCGCCCCCTCGAACACCCCCGCGACGCCCCCCTGCGCCCACGACGTGTTCGTCCGGTCCAGGGGCGACTTGGTCAGCACGATCACGTCCGCCCCGCGGTCCGCCGCCTCGATCGCCGCGCGCATCCCAGCCACGCCCCCGCCGATCACCAGCACGTCGCAGAAAATCTGCGGCAGCAGCGTGGACCGGAACGGGATCAGATACCGGCGCTCGTCAACAACGGCGCTCATCCAGCGTCGCCCCGTGGCTCGGGCGTCCCGCCCGATGAACTGGCACCGCACGCGCACGCCGGGTTCGCGCACCCCGCCGGCTCGCACGCCTCGCGCTCGCCCAACAGCTTCACGATCTTCGCGTTAAGGTACCAACCGTGGTGCTCGACGTGCCACGTGTTGAGGGTCACCAGCCCCGCCATGCCCAACGGGCCGCGCTCCGGGTGCATCACCCGCCGCGACCACACGTCGTCGTTCAGCCCGCTCAGCCACTCCCCCACCCACTGGCGCAGCGTGTACACCGCCGCCACGAACGCCCCGACCGGCGCCGCCACCCCGTTCGGCGACGTCGCCCCGGACGGATCCGCGCCGTACATCCCAGCGTCGATCCACGCGTGCTCGTCCCAGACAGACAGCACCGACCCGGGCTCCGCCGCCGCCCGCCGAATCCGCTGCGCCCACACCAACTCCGCGTCCGCAAGGTGCCCGAGCAGCACCCGGATCGGCCACACCCCCACGCCCGCCTCGGGCGCCCACGCCTGGTCCAGCTGCGCATCCGTCAACTCGAACACCCGGTCGTCAAAGCACGCCACGCTCGCCCGGTACCGCCGGACCAGATCCGCCCGCCCAAGCCCGGCGAGCTCGTCCCAGAGCGCCGTCGTCCCGTCGTGCCCAGAGAGCCCACCCGCCATCGCTTCGCGCGGGTCCGTCGTGCCGGTGGTCGTCATGCCCAACCATAGGCGATCCGCCCCCAAACCCCCGCCGCACTACGCTTTGCCGCGATGACCAACCTCCCACCACGCCCCGACACCGACACCCCCGACCCCGAGGGCCAGTACCGCGTCGCACTCCGCGTCGTCGCCATGCCCAAGGACACCAACCTCTACGGCACCGTCTTCGGCGGCGTCATCCTCTCCTACATCGACCAGGCCGGCTTCGTCGAGGCCCGCCGCCACGGCAACCACCGATGGGTCACCGCCTCCATCCAACGCGTGGACTTCAAGGCCCCCGTCGTCGTCGGCGACATCGTCAACTTCCGAACCCGCACACATAAGTGCGGCACCACAAGCGTCACCATCTGCGTCGCCGTCCAGGCCGAACGCTGGTCCACCGCCGAGACCATCGACGTCACCCACGCCACCATCACCATGGTCGCCGTGGACGAGAACGGCACCCCCGTCCCCTTCCGCACCCACCCCACTCCCGCCGATGGGGTACGCTGAGCCCATGGGTCTCTTCTCACGCAAATCCAAAGGCGACGCCCCCGAGCTCGGCGCCGTCCTCGCCGAGACGCACGCCGTCCGCGCCCACGACGCCGGCGACCACGTCCTCGCAGAGGTCCTCCACCCCAAATACTCCGAGCACGAAGCCACCGCCATCCAGACCGACATCCTCAACGCCGCGCCCAACGCCGGCCACAAGGTCGTCATCGACATGGCCCACGTCCAGATGCTCGCCTCCGCAGGCATCGGATCGCTCATCCAGATCCACCAGGCCTGCGCCTCCGCCGGCGGCAAGATGGTCCTGTGCAACCTCGACGAAAACATCCGCATGATGCTCGGCGTCGCCAAAATGGACCGCATGTTCGCCATCGCCACCGACCGCGCCGACGCCGCACGGAAAGTCTGATGCCCGCGCGCCTGGGCGTCTTCCTCTCCGGCTCCGGCCGCACACTCGAGAACCTCGTCACCTCCATCGCGCGCGGCGCCCTCGACGCCTCCATCCCCCTCGTCGTCGCCTCACGAGAATGCCGCGGTGCCGAGATCGCCCGCACCCTCGGCATCGACACCCGCGTCATCGACGGCGCCCCCAGCGCGCACGCCGTCGAATCCCTCGCACGACAGCACGACCTCGACTGGATCGTCCTCGCCGGCTACCTCAAGCTCCTGCCCATCCCCGACTCGCTCGCCGGGCGCGTCGTGAACATCCACCCCGCGCTCCTCCCCGCGTTCGGCGGCCCCGGCATGCACGGCATGAAGGTCCACACCGCCGTCGCCAACGCCGCCAGGGCCGGCACCATCACCCAGACCGGCTGCACCGTCCACCTCTGCGACGCCCAGTACGACACAGGCCCGATTGTCCTTCAACGATCCTGCCCGGTCTCCGCGCACGACACCCCCGACGACATCGCCGCCCGCGTCTTCGCCCTCGAGCAGCAGGCCTACCCCGAAGCGCTGTCGATCTTGATCGATGGCTCATTTTCGGGCAACGCGTCCCCCGATCGGGCCGAATAACCCGGTCTATGCGACGCCCACTCCCCCCCGCCGCGATCGCCGCCCTCATCACCGCCTGCACGCTCGCATGGGGCGCTCCGAGCGCCACCGCGCAGCATTCATCGCGCCAACCCGAGACACTCGAAGACCGCGCCGAGCGCCGCCGCCTCGCGTCCACCGCCTCGGCCGCCGCGGCGCAGGCCTTCGCCGAAGGCGACTACCGCGCCGCCAAACGCCACCTCGAAGACCACATCGAGCACGCCCCCGAGAGCTTCGTCGCCCACTACAACATGGCCTGCGCCCTCGCGAAGCTCGGCGACCTCGAAGCCGCCGAGCAGCACCTCACCAAAGCCATCGGCTTCGGCTTCGCCGACCTCCACCAGCTCCGCCGCGACGACTACCTCGCCCCCCTCCGCGACCGCCAGCTCTACAACGACCTCCTGCACGGCTGGCCCCTTGTCCTCGACGCGCGCAAGCAAGCCAACATCACACGCGACGAGCAGTTCGTCCCGCGCAAGCGCGAACGCCGCACCCTCGAACCCCTGCGCCTCGAGATCATCAGCGCCCACGACCCGACCGCCACAAACGCCGCCATCGGCGAGCTCGAAGCACTCGGCGCCTGGCTCCACGAGAACGCCTTCCCCGAGATCCAGTCCGAACCCTGGCACTCCCACGCCGCCTGGGTCAACGTCGTCCTCCCCGACCCAAAGCAGTTCGGCGAGTGGCAGATGGTCACCTTCGGCGACGAATCCGGCTCCGGCTTCTCCACCATCGGCGGCGCGTACGACCACGACCGCAAACGCCTCGTCTCCAAGGACCTCGGCGCCACCCTCCGACACGAGTTCGTCCACGTCCTCCACTGGCGCGACATGTCCCGCACAGGCCAAAGACACGCCATGTGGGTTCAGGAAGGCATCGCCGCCCTCGTCGAGGACTACGAGACCAGCCCCACCGGCCAGATCACCCCCGTCCCCAGCTGGCGCACGAACATGGTCAAACGCCTCCTCGACGCCAACCGCCTGCTCACCCTTGAACAGCTCGCCGGCACCGAGCTCGACCGCTTCAGCGCCTCCAAGCCCCTCGCCAAGTACGCCCACGCCCGCGCCATCTTCCTCTACCTCAACGACCACGACGCCATCCCAACCTTCTTCCGCGAGTACGAGGACACCCACCGCGCCGACCCGACGGGCCTGACCGCCCTCCGCCGCGCGCTCGCGATCGAATCGCAGGACGAACTCGAGACCAGCTTCCGCGACTGGATCGCCGCCCTCCCCGACGTCCCCGAGACCGGCGACGACCTCACCGCCTCACTCGGCGTCGAGATCGAAGAAGGCACCGGCGACGGGCCCAAGGTCGTCAACCTCCCCCGCGGCGCCCGCGAACGCACCGGACTCCGCCTCGGGTCCGTCATCACCGCCATCGACGGCCGCCCCACCCGCGACATGCACGAGCTCATCCGCGTCCTCGGCTCCTACGCCCCGGGCGACACCGTCACACTGCACCACCGCCGAGGGCGGGTGCACAAGACGTCCGACGTCCGCCTCCTCCCACGCGGCTGACCGCCAACGCCCGCGTCAGGTCCTCCGCGATCGCCGACGTCGACTCAAGCCCCACGCTCACACGCACCAGCCCGTCGCTCAGCCCCGCCGCACGCCGCTGCCCCGCCGGCACGTCCGCGTGCGTCATCGTCGCTGGGTGCGTCACCAATGACTCCACCGACCCGACGTGCTCCGCCAATCGACACAACCGCAACGCCCCCAGAAACGCACGCACGTCACACGCCTCCTCGTCCAGCTCGATCGTCACCACCGCGCCGTGCAGCCCCCCGAGGTGCTGCTCGCACGCAAGACGCTCCTGCCCGAAACCCTCCAGCGCCGGGTGCACCACACGCTTGAGCCCGGGCAACCCCACGAGCTCACGCGCCAACGCCGCCGCCGTCCGCGACTGACGCGCGATCCGCAGCGGCAGCGTCTTGATCCCCTGCAGCGTCAGCCACGCGTGCAGCGGCGTCTGGATCGCACCCGTGCTCTTCCGCACCCGACGCACCCGCTCGAGCAACGCCTCGTCCGACGACACCACCGCGCCCCCGGGCGCCGCCGAGTGCCCCTCGATGAACTTCGTCGTCGAATACACGCTCGCGTCCGCGCCGAGACCCAGCGGCCGCTGGATCACGCTCGTCAGGAACGTGTTGTCCACGACCAGCGCCGCGCCGACACGCCCCGCCGACAGCGCCGCCGCACGCACGTCCGTCAACTCCAGCGTCGGATTCGCCGGCGTCTCCACAAACACCACCCGCGTCCGCTCGTCCACCAACGCGTCGATCGCCTCGGGGTTGCTCGCATCCACGAACACCGCCTCCACGCCCAGCGGCTCCAAAATCTCTCGCAAGAGCCGCGTCGTCCCCCCATACACCGACCGCCCGCAAACCACCCGATCCCCCGCCCGCACGAGCGCAAGCAAGAGCGCCGTCTCTGCAGCCAGTCCCGTCGCGAACGCCACCGCCCCCGCCGCGCCCTCCAGCCGCGCCAGCGCCGACTCCAGCGCCGACACCGTCGGGTTCGAAACGCGCGAGTACTGGTGCTCCGCCCCGTCGTGCGTCCCCGAACGCGTGAACGTCGTGGACTGCACAATCGGCGTCACCAGCGCCTCGGCCGCCCCGACGGGCTGCCCGAGCGCGCAAGCAAGTGTCTGAGCCTGTTCGATTGAGTGTGCGTACCGCTCCATGCCGAGATTCCTCTCAGGCATCGAAGAGCTCCAGAGTCGCGTGGGTCACTGCGAACGTTCGCAGCAGTTTTGACGAGCCCCGGCAAACCGCCGGCCTCATCCGCATCGCTCCCCACGCCGGGGCTGGCCTCGGCACCGTGGCGCGTCACGCTCGGTTGCCGCCCGGGACCGCTGAGGCTTCCCGGGACTCTTGATGCAATCGCCCAAGACTACGAACCCGCCGCGCCCCGTCAACTCCGCGCCGCTTTTTTTCGTTAAGCCGGATCCGCCAACACCCGACCCCGTATACTATGTGACACAAAGCATGCCGCCCGAGGCATCCACGGAGACCACTCCCATGAAGCTCGAACGCGAACTCATGCGCGGCGCCGGCCCCACCGCCGTCCTCAAGCTCCTCGCCTCCCGCGAGATGTACGGCTACGAGCTCGTCGAGGCCCTCAACGCCCGCTCCGAAGGCGTCCTCGCCATGGGCCAGTCCACCCTCTACCCCCTCCTCTACAACCTCGAGTCCAAGGGCCTCATCCAGGCCGACTGGCGCACCGCCGAATCCGGCCGCGAACGCAAGTACTACCGCCTCACCGGCGACGGTAAAAAGAAACTCAAAGCCGACACCGAGCAATGGTCCCGCCTCGCCACCGCGATGGCCGCCCTCGGCGTCCTCGAGCCCCGCGCCATCGGAGCCACGGCATGAGCGCGTCCACCAACCCCATCTGGGCTTGGAACGTCCGCCACTCCCCGATCGCACGGCGCGTGCGCGCCCACCGGCACGTCGCGCCCCTGCTCGCCGAGTCGGGCCTGCCCAAACCCGTCCAGGACCGCATCAACGCGATCGTCCGCAAGACACGGCTGTGGGCCGACGAACGCGCAGACGTCTGCCGCGAGCTCATCGCCCACGCACAGGACGCCGCCCACGCCGACCAACCCGTACCCGCGATCCTCGAATCCCTCGGCGACCCGCGCCCCATCGCCAAACTCATCCGCCGATCCGTGAAGCGCAAACGCGGCATCATCTACCAGACCCGCATCTGGTGCACACGCGCCCTCGCCGCGTCGGTGCTGCTCACAATCCTCGCATACGGCGCCCTCACCGCACGCTTCTACGCCGGCTCCCCAAACATCCGCACCGACTACACCGCGTTGCTCAACGAGCCACTCGAACAGCTCGCCGACGAGGATCGCGCGTACCTCGTCTACGAGGATGCCCGCATCGCGTGGGGCGTCGAAGAAGAACGCCTCCAGGACGCAACCCTCACCGCCGACGACGACCAGCCCCAGCCCGGCGTCCACCTGATCCCCGCGCTCCCGCCCGAACACCCGGACCACGCGATGGTCACCGACGCCGTGCGCGCCTTCCGCCCGACGCTCGACGCCGTCGCCGCCGCCACGCAGCGCCCCGCGCTCGGACGCCCCTACTCCCCGCTCGGCGAGCACGTCGAGACCAGCGGCACCAAACGCTGGGTCACCCAGCCCCCGCCCCCCAAGGAAGACCCCGACGCGTGGATGATCAACATCCTCCTGCCCGACCTCGGGCACACCCGCGCCCTCGCCAGGCTCCTCGCCTACGACGCCACCCTCGCCGCCGCCGAGACCAACGCCGACCGCACCACGCACAACCTCACCGCCCTGCTCGACATGAGCGCCCAGCTCGGCCGCGAGCCCTTCCTCATCTCCGGCATGGTCGCCATCGCGATCCACGAACTCGCCTGCCAAACCACCCGCCAAATCGCCCACGAGCACCCCGACCTGCTCGAACGCGACCACCTCATCGCCCTCTCGCACACACTCGCCCGCACCCGCAGCACCGGGCTCACCCTGAACTACGACACCGAGGCGATGTTCTTCGACGACTTCCTCCAACGCGCGTACACCGACGACGGCGCCGGCGACGGCCGCCTCACCCCCGAGGGCTTCAAGCTCCTCACCACCATCGCCGACGACTATCAAGACTTCGG
>JAUHXM010000107.1 GCA_030426605.1 Phycisphaerae bacterium
GCGAAGGTCTCGCCGCCGCCTCCGAGTTCGCCGCTCTCGCCCGCTCCACCCCCGGCGACCTGTGCGGACGCGAGGGGAGTCGTGGTCCCGAGCACCGTTGCCAGGATGAGTTTGCTCGTGGTTCGCATGACTGATGTCCTCCCGCCAGCACGCCGCACCACATGGCGCGGGCCTACGGGTACAGCATCCGAAGCACCGAGGGGCGTGGCCAGCCGATTGCTCGCTCGATTCTTTCAGGCGGCCCGCACAGCCGGCACAGACGGACCCGTCAGGGCCCGTCCGGCTTGTCCCGTTCCTGCACGGCGTTGCCGTAGGCCATCATCACCATGCCCATCGGAACAATCGCGCTCTCAATCGCTTTGCTCGCCAGCCCCTCGATCGATTTGATGCGCCCCGATCGGACCCCCTTCTCCAGATCAACGAGCAGGTTCTCAAGCGTCGCGAGCAGGCTGCCCCAGATCTGATACTCGGACTCGGTCCGGGGGAGCACGCGCTGGATCATCGGGATCTGGGTTGGGGGGACGAGCTTCCAGACGCCGTCGTCCTGGCGGCGGACGAGCAGGCCGAAGGGTGGGATGGCGGGGTACCCGTCCCAGAGGAGCGCGACGGTGTCCGCGTCGATCGGCGTCGTCGTGATACGGTCGCGTCCCTCGGCGAGTTGGCGGTACGGGTCCACCAGCAGGGCGGCAACGGAGCGGGACGCCGTTTCGCGTCCTTGCGGCCCACCGCCGAAGCCGAGGTTGACCCCGCCCCCGGATGACCGGGCGGCGTCGGCGAGGGAGCCCATGAGCGACGGAACCTCGCCACGCTCGATTTCTTCTCTGAGCTGGACGATCTCGGGCTCGAACTGGTCGGCGGCGGTGTCGGTCAGGTCCCCCGCCGCTTCGAGCACGCGGCCGAGTCGGATATAGAGGTCAGCCATCCGCTCACGGTCTGTGGTGGTGTCGTCCGGCGGGGCGATCTCGATGAGCTCTGGAAGCCGCCCGGCTTCGCCCGCGGTGACCATGGCGGTCATTGAGTCGAGCATCTCCTCGGGGGTAGACGCCGGGTACGGGCGGGGTGGCCAGGCGCTCACCCACGCCGTGATGCCGAGGCCGACGAGCAGCACGAGGCTGATCGAGAAAACGGCGAGGACGCCGACGGGGACGCCCTGGGGTACGTCCGGGGCGGGTGCTTTGGTCACGGGCGGTGATGTGTCCACGATGGAGGGTATGCGGGGTCAGGTTGTGCGCCGGGCCCGGGAGGCGTACGCTGCCGGCCTTCCCGCGAACGCCGGTGTAGAGAGCAGGATGCCCGAGCCGACCCGCCGCATGATGGCCTCACGATCGTTGTCCGCCCGTGCCTTGATCGCCGCGACGGCGTGGCTGGTCGCGTGCGCTGGCACGACGGCGACCGCCCAGCCCACGAGCCCGGAGCAGGTCCCCCCGCCGGCGCTGATGGACGGGACGTCGTTCGCCGGCGTCGAGCTCCCGATCGCGCCGGTGGATGGGCTCATCGAGATGGGCGGTCAGCGGGCGTGGGTCTGGACGACACCCGGCGACGGGGTGACGCAGCGGGTCGTGCTCGAGGGCGACGTCCGCGTGACGCTTGGACGCTACGAGTTTCGGGCGGCGCGGGCGGCGCTGTGGCTGGACCGAGTGGGCGAGCAGGCCGGGGCGTCCGTGTACCAGGTGTACGCGGTGTTCGATGAGGTGAAGACGCCGACGGCGGACGCGGCGATCGCGGTCGAGGCGGACCGGCTTCCCGTGCAGGGTGTGATCGTCCCGATCGGCGAGGTCCGCCTTCGGGCGGATGTGACGAACGAAGGGCCGCCGACCGGAGGCGGGTTGGCCGCGTTCGAGACCGAGGCGCGGGCCACGTTCGCGCGCCGGCTCGGCGAGGTGACGGGCGCGATCCCGCCCGAGCGAGAGATCGTGACGCGGGAGCCGCGGCTCGAGCCGTTGCGTCGGCACCTGAGCCCGCCGAACGTGCCCGAGCGTCGCCCGCCGGACGCGTTGGCGGGTGGTGACGATGGCTCGTTGCCGCCGCCCGCGCTGGGCGCTGAATCGACCGCGACGCCTGCGGAGCCGCTGTTCGTGGCACAGGGGACGTTCGCGGTCGCGGTCGGCGACCGCGTGGTGGTGCAGCGCGGCGAGCGCGCGAACGCCGCGATTCTGTCGGGTGGCGTCGCGGTGCAGTACTCCGACCCGCGTGGCGACCAGACGCTCGAACTTTCCGCCGAGCGCGGCGTGATCTTCCTCAAGCCCGGCTCGCTCGCGGACCAGCTCGGCTCGCTCAGCGCGGAAGACGTGGACGGGATTTATCTCGAAGGCGAGGTCCTCGCGTCGGACGGGACGTACACGCTCCGCGGGCCGCGGGTGTACTACGACGTGCCGACAGGGCGCGCGGTGGTCCTCGATGCGGTGTTCTACACGTACGACCAGCAGCGCCAGATGCCGTTGTACGTGCGGGCGGACGCGATCCGGCAGCAGGCGTCGGACACGTTCGTCGCCGACCGGGCGCGCCTGGCGAACACGGCGTTCAAGAACCCCCACTTCACGATCGGGGCGTCCGACGTCACCGTCACGGTCTACGAGCAAGACGTCAACGGCGAGCGTCTGGGCGGCAAGTCGCACGTGGACGCGCGGAACCTGACCCTCGAGGGCGGCGGGCTGCCCGTCATGTGGTTCCCGCTGTACAAGGGTGACCCGGAACAGTTCCCGCTGCGTGGCCTGCAGATGTCGGACTCGAACCGGCGCGGGTTCGGTGTGCAATCGACTTGGAATGCATACGCGCTGTTGGGCATCGAGCCCCCGCCGGGCGTGAACGCGGACCTGCAGGCCGATTGGTTCGAGGACTCCGGTCTCGGGCTCGGGCTCGCGGTGGACTGGGACCGCCCGCGTGCGAACGGGTCGTTCAACGGGTATCTCCTGCCCGACGACGCCGGCAAGGACATCGCGCAGAACGGGACGGACGTGAGCCGCGAGGGCGAGACGCGCGGATACGTACACGCCCAGCACATGCAGCGGCTTGGTGACGATTGGGTGCTGCGCGCCGAAGGCGGCTACGTCTCGGACCCGCTGTTCCTGGACTCGTACTTCCCACGGATCGCCCGCGACGGGCCAGAGATCACGAACCGCCTGCATCTGTCGCGGACGCAGGAAAACACGCAGCTGTCGTTCGAGGCGAAGGCGCAGGCGAACGATTTCATTGCGCCTCAATGGCTGCTGCAGTCGCCCGGTTACTTCGTGGACAAGCTGCCCGAGGTCGGGTACGTCGCGGTGGCGAACGATGTGTTCGCGGAGACGGCGCCGGGGCTGCTCACGCACACGTGGGAGGCGAGCCTCTCGCTCATGCGGATGCGTTTCAGCGAGGTGGACGCGTCGGAGTACGGGTTCCGCGGCATGACGTCGGCGGACCGAGCGTTCGGCACACTGCCCACGGAATCGCTCGGGGACGCGCTGCGGGCGACCGGGCTCAACGAGGATTTCGTCACGCGGTTTGACACGCGCCACGAGCTCAGCGCCCAGCTCAAGGCGGGCCCGGTGAACGTCACGCCCTTCGCCGTCGGGCGGTTCACGGCGTACGACTCGGAGTTCGAGGACTTCAGCCCCAGCGAGTCCGACCAGGCACGCCTCTGGGGCTCGGCGGGGCTCAAGCTCTCGACCCAGCTCACGCGCGTGAACAACTCGGTCCGCAGCGGGCTGTTCGACCTCAACCGCATCCGCCACATCGTCGAGCCAAGCGTGACCGTCTGGCACAGCGGGACGAACATCGACCGGGTGGACCTGCCCGTGTTTGATGACGACGTCGAGTCGATCGCCGAGGGTTCAGCGGTGCGTGTCGGCGTCGATCAGACCTGGCAGACCAAACGCGGCGGGCCGGGGCGCTGGCGTTCGGTGGACGTGCTCCGCCTGAATGCCGAGTACGTCTGGGCGGCCGACGATGTGGATCGCGAGAGCCCGATCGGGCGGTACTACGACGCCCGGCCCGAGTTGAGTAACTTCGGCGAGTTCCTCAGGCTCGGCGGGGTTTGGCAGGCGTCGGAGGTCGTGGCGCTCGCGGGCGACATTAATTACGACATCGAGCGGCGCGACTTCAACAGGTGGTCGGGCGGCGTGCTCGTGCAGCACACGCCGACGTTCCGCACGTCCGCCGAGCTGCGATCCATCGACTCACAGGGCGCGACGTACGGGTTCCTCGCCGCGGAATACCAGTTCACGAAGAAGTACCGCGCCCGCGGGCGGCTGGTCTACAACTTCGAGGAACAGGACTTCCAGGCCGTCGTGGGCAACGTCTACCGCGAATTCCCGAACGGCTCGCTTGGGCTTGAGGTGCGGTACGACAACATCCGCGGCGAGACGAGCATCGGGTTCGTTTTCCGCCCCACCGGCATCCGCGAGAGCGCCGGGCTCGGCACGGGCGACAGCTTCCGCTTCGGCAGCTGATGCGGCGAAACGATCACGGCACCGAATGACCAGCGGCCCGTTGTGAAACGGGCCGCTTGGGGTGGATTCACGGTAGCGTGCGGGGATCAGCGCCGGCGGCGGCGGGCTGCGGTCACGCCTCCCAGCGCGAGCAGGGCCGCGGTGCCGGGGGCGGGCGGCGTGATGTCCTGCGTCGGGATGAATGTGCCGTCGAAGAAGCCCTCGGCCTGCGCGTCCCACTGGTCGAGGAAACCGTCCCCGCCATAATTCGTGGTCAACCCGGCGAAGCTGTGCGCCCAGATGCCCATCTCGTTGTTGTAACCCATGCCGAGCCAATCGACGGGGCCGAAGCGGCCGTCGTAGAGCGGCGAGTGGGCGTTGATCAGGTTGGTGTTGATGCTCAGCGAGAGCGTCCGCATGCCGAACGCGTCGTCGATTGTCGCACCGGTGAACCAGCTCGTGTCGCCCGACTCGGTCGAGAGGATCTTGTCGGGTGCCTGATCGCCCGCGATGTGCGCGGTCCCGTCGGAGATGCTCGACTTGGGGTCGTTCGACGCGTTGTACGCGAAGACGTTGCCCTTGATGTCGCCCGTGTTGGTGTAGTCGAGCATGAGCACGGCGAACCGGCCCGCGTCGGACGGGTATTCGCCGGGCGACAGGACGAGTGAGATCCCGTCGCTGATCTGGTCTGACCAGGTCATCTGGTAGAACAGCTCGCCGGTGGCGTCGTTGTACTGGGTCATCGCGTGGATCGCGCGCCCACCATCGTCTGTGTATCCGACCGTGGGCTGCGGGCGCGTCCACTCGAACATCCAAACGCTGCCCATGGATGTGCCGGCGCACGCGGCGACCAGCCCGATGGCACTCAAGTTCCGAAGCATCGTGCTTCTCCCCACCCGTTTTGGAGGGCAACGCCCTCGGTGATCTCCGCCCAATCCCGCCACGCCCTGCACGGCATTTCGGGACCCACTCGAAGCTACATCACATGTTCAGACGTGCCACCGATTTCCGGAAGAACCCGTACAGACATCATGAATCGCCCCGTTTCACACCGGGCGTGCCTGGTCGGGATCCGGCGTGGAGGGGGATGAGGGGCGGCTATTGTCCGCTATGACGACCACAGGATCGGCGGGGGCGAGGCTTCGCGGGCTGCTTGAGGGCGGCCCGGTGGCGGTGCCCGGGGCGTTCAACGGGCTCGTGGGCAAGGCCGTCGCAGCGGCGGGGTTCGAGGCGGCGTACGTCTCGGGCGGGGCGATCAGCGCCGCCGCGGGCGTGCCGGACGTTGGAGTCCTCTCCCTCGACCACTTCGCCCGTGTGATCCGCGAGGTGTCGCTGGCCTCGGGGCTGCCGATCATCGCGGACGCGGACACCGGGTTCGGCGAGGAGGAGATGGTCCGGCGGACCGTCGTCACCTACGCCCACGCCGGTGCGGGAGCCCTGCACATCGAGGACCAGGTCTTCCCCAAGCGGTGCGGGCACCTGGACGGCAAGGCGCTGATCTCGCTCGAGCACGCGGCGGAGAAGGTCGGATGGGCGAGCCGGGCGGCGAAAGCATACGGGGACGGATCGTTCATCGTGTGTGCGCGGACGGACGCGGCGGGCGTGGATGGGTTCGACGCGGCGGTCGAGCGCGCGAAGGCGTACGTCGAGGCCGGGGCGGAGATGATCTTCCCTGAGGGTCTCAAGAGCGAGGCGGACTTCGGGGCGTTTCGCGAGGCGATGAATGGGCTGGGCGATCGGCGCCCGTGGCTGCTCGCGAACATGACCGAGTTCGGCAAGACACCGATGGTGTCGTTCAACCGGTTCGGCGAGCTGGGGTACGACGTGGTGATCTACCCGGTGAGCACGCTCCGGCTGGCATTGGGCGCGATCGTGCCGGCGCTGGCGGAGCTGCGGGAGACGGGGACGCTCGAGGGGCGGCTGGGGGCGATGCAGCCGCGGGACGAGTTGTATGGGATGCTGGGGTACACGCCGGGGACGCCCTGGGAGGCTCCGGCGCGGTGAGGGCCGACCCGCGCTCAGCCTAGAATGGCCCCAATCGGGCTCAGTATCGGTTCGAGGGAGGACAACATGACGACGGAAACTCCGGCGGCTCCGGTCGCCAAGGGGCTCGAGGGCGTGATCGCGGGCGAGACGGCGATCTGCAAGGTCGAGCAGCACGCGCTCATCTACCGCGGGTACGAGATCGCGGACCTCGCGGCGAACGCGAGCTTTGAGGAGGTCGCGTTCCTGCTGCTGGTCGGGCACAAGCCCAACGCGGCGGAGCTGAAGGCGTTCGAGGACGAGCTCAAGGCCGAGCGCGACATCCCCGCGATGATGCACGACAAGCTCCGCGAGGGGGCCAAGCTCATCACGGACGGCGCGGCGGTGCCGATGGACGTCCTTCGCACCGGCGTCAGCGTGCTGGGGCACCTCGACCCGGAATGCCAGGACAACTCCGCCGAGGCGAACCTCCGCAAGTCCAAGCGGCTGCTCGCGAAGATCCCCACGATCATCGGGCATATGCAGAACGCGATCGACGGACGCGATTTCGTCGAGCCGGATGCGTCGCTCTCTCACGCAGCGAACCTGCTGTGGATGATGACGGGCGAGAAGCCGAGCCCAGAAGCGGTCAAGACGATGGACGTGAGCCTGGTGCTCTACGCCGAGCACGATTACAACGCGAGCACGTTCACGTGCCGGGTGATCGCTTCGACGCTGGCGGACCTGCACGGGGCGGTCTGCGGCGGCATCGCGGCGCTCAAGGGTCCGCTGCACGGCGGGGCGAACGAGGCCGCGATGGACATGCTCTCCGAGATCCGTAAGGACATCGGGCCCGACAACGACCCGGCGAAGATCCAGGCGTGGATGCGCACGGCGTTCGCCGAGAAGCGGAAGCTGATGGGGTTCGGGCACCGGGTGTACAAGAACGGCGATCACCGGGCACCGATCCTGCACGCGTTGGGGCGGAAGGCCGCCGAGCAACGCGGGGCCGAGTACGTCAAGCTCTTCGAGCTGGGTGAAGAGGTCCAGCGGATCATGGAGACGGAGAAGAAGATCTTCCCGAACGTGGACTTCCCGTGCGGGATGACGTACTTCACGATGGGGATCCCGGTGCCGCAGTACACACCGATCTTCGTCGCGAGCCGGGTGTCCGGGTGGTGCGCGCACATCATGGAGCAGCACGCGAACAATCGGATCATCCGTCCGCGGGTGAGCTACACCGGGCCGGCGCTGCAGAAGTGGAACGGGTGAGCCGCAAGGCACACCCCGCCGCTCCCAAGTAAGGTGAGGCGATGATCACGATCACCTGCGACCGGTGCGACGAGACGATCGAGGTCCCCGACGAGCACGCGGGGGGGAAGTACGCGTGCCCGCATTGCGGCGACATCAACCGCGTGCCGGGCTCTCCCGCTGGTGAGACACCCGCGGAGCCGGCTCCGACGTCGGGCACGGCATCGTCGCGTCGCGACCGCGCCGCGGAGGCGGGATACCCCCCCGACCACGGTGAGGAGCAGACGGTCATGCGGATTCGGCGCTGCTGGTTCCGGTCGCGCCCGCTGCTCTTCTCCCTCGCAACCCTCGTCTTCGTCGGCGGGATCGTCGGGGCGATCTGGTCGGCGAGCAACGATCACTCCAGGTGGACGCTCTACCTCTGGGGCGTGGCGTCGCTCGCGGGGCTCGCCACGATCGCGTGGTGGTGGATCGACCGGTTCGGGTCATCGCTGGTGATCACGAATAAACGGACGGTCCAGCACACGGGCCTGCTCCGGCGCGCGACGAGTGAAGTCGTCCACGACAACATCCGCAACATCCAGGTGGATCAAAGCTTCTGGCAGCGACTGTGGGGCGTGGGCAAGCTGGGGATCTCGTCAAGCGGGCAGGACGGCGTCGAGATCGAGATCAACCACCTCCCCGGACCCGACAAACTTCGCGAGATCGTGGATCTATACCGCCCCCTGTAGCGGTTCGGGAGCGGATCCGTCGGCTCTGTGGGCACGAATCGTCACGGGGTGCCGGCCCGTGAGCCGACGAGTATGATGGGTTTGTTGGCCCGCAACGGAGTGCCCGATGCCGTTCCTGTCTCAAATCCGACTCCGTGTGTTCGCCGTCCTCGCGGGGCTGATCACCGCCGTGGTCGCGACGCTGAGCCTGACGGCGTGGCCCGCGCTGCCCGTCATTGGGGTCGCGATCATCATCTCTGCGACGGTGGTCAACACGATGACCTCCCGGCTCGCGAGCCCCGTCTGCGCGGGGTGCGGCCAGGCGTTGAACGTCGCGGACTCGGGTGCGTACGGCGTGATGTGCGACGCGTGCGGCACGCTCACCCAGATCGACACGATCGTCGAGCACGACGACACGATCGCCTGATGACATCGAGTCCGATTCCAGAAAAACAAAGGCCCTCGCCGAGTCGGCGAGGGCCTTCTTCGTTGTGAGGTTCCGGGTGTCGATCAGGCTTTGGTCGCGTCGGCGTACTGCTCGCTCATGAGCTTGTTGAACTCCTCGACGGGCATCTCCTCGACCTCGGCTTGCTCGAGGATCGCGTCGAGCGTCTTGTGCTCGCGGACCTGCTGGATGAGCTGCTGGACACGGCCGGACTGGATGAGCTCGTTGCGGAGCTTCTCGGGGCGCTCGCCGCGGGAGGCGGCCATCGACGCGATCTGCGCGTTGACCTCACCCTCGTCCACCTGGACGTTGAGCTGCTCGGCCGCCTTGGCGAGCAAGAACGAGCTCTTGAGCTCGCGGACCGCGGTCTGGGCGGAACTGGCACGCAGCTCGGCGATGTTCTCCTCGATCTTCGCGGGGTCAACGCCCCGGTACTGGAGTTCCATCGCCTGACGCTGCAGCGTGCGCTGCGCCTGCGACGCCGACAGCCTCGGGGGGAGTTCCATCTCGGTGTTGAGCAGCAGGTGATTGAGGATCTGCTGGTGCTGAACCGAACGCTGCTGGACCTGGGCCCGCTGATCCAGGCGAGCCTGGATGGACTGGCGGAGCTGCTCCTCGGACTGCAAACCGGACTTCGCGACGACATCCGCAACTTCCGCCGG
>JAUHXM010000108.1 GCA_030426605.1 Phycisphaerae bacterium
TACCTCGGCTCCCTTCCGATCGTCGATCCTGACCGCATCATCCTCGCGGGTCACAGCACCGGCGGCACCCTCGCACTGCTCACGGGACAATCCACGGATCTCTTCTGCGCTGTCGTCGCGTTCGGCCCGGTTGCGCGCGTCACCGATTATGGCGGGCAGACCTGGCCCTTCGATCCGTCGGACGCCCAGGAAGTGCGTCTGCGCTCTCCGCTGTACTTCCTAGATGCCGTCCACACGCCGACGCTCGTCGTGGAGGGCGAGCGAGGAAACATCGAAGACATCGAACTGCTCGACGAATCCACCGACAACCCGAAAATCCATTTCGCCCTGCTCAAGGACGAAGACCACTTCACTCCGCTCGCACCCGTGAACCGATGGCTTGCGAGAAAGATCAGACGCGGCGAGAGTCAGGGATTCAGACTCGATGCGGGCGAGGTGCATGCTGTTATTCGATCGTTTTACCGCGAGCAGCGAGAGGCTCGAGACCTGCGATCACTCGCTGAACTGCGTGCAGACGGTGTCGCGTTGGGCGAGGCCGCGACACTCGAGTTCGTCTGCAGTCTCCGCACCGCCTCGCGGCTGGACGCCGTACGGAACGCCTTCGACAGATTCGCACCCGGCGCGGTCACCGAACACACGGACGCGACCGGTCGCCAGTTCTTGCAGTTGAGGTGGAGACGGACCCTGACCCTCGTGCCGCATGAGATCTTCGACGCCTCGGCCGAATTCCGCGCCGCCTGCCGTTCCGCGTGGGTGCAGGACGAGGGCTGGGATCTCGCGGCCGAGGGTCGCTGAGCGCCGGCGTCCGGTTCCCCCCCGGTTCAAGCGAAAGACTGTGCTCGGTAGGATCTTGCGTCCTGCCGTGCTCACGCAACGTCTATGAGCGTTTGCCCATCGCGCCCATCAGCACCTCGCGCAGGCGGCACCGCTCAACCTCCCAGCAGACCTCCGAGGATGCCGACCGGGCCCCGGCGACCAACCGATCGCGATCAGCGCCCGGCTGGCACGCCTGATCGATCGCGGCACCGAGCGCCGCCGGGTCCCCCTCTGGGACGATCAGGCCGCACCCGTAGTGCTCCACTAGGGCCCGTTTGTCGGGCGACTCCGTTGTCACGATCGGCACGCCCGACGCGAGGGCGGCGTACACCTTGTTGCTCGCTTCGTGCTTGTAGCTCGCGTTGCTCGTGCGGGTCGGCGCGACGACCGCCGCCGCCCCGGACTGCACCCGCGCTAGATCACTGAGCGGCACGGGGTCGATGATGTGCACGCCCGAACCGAGCACGCCGTGCGATTGTGCGCGTGCCAGCAACTCCTCGGCGTACGCCGCGCGTGATGCCGGGCCCATGATCACGATCGGCGTGCTCGTGACGCGCGCCGCATCGATGAGATCTTCGAGACCGCGTCCCGGGATGATCGCGCCCGCGTACAGCGCCACGGGGGTCTCGGTGTCCAGGCCGCAGGCGCGTTGCAGCGTGCGCCCAGGATCGCCCGCTTCATAGCGCGGCCATGCGTTGCGAACGACCCGCACGTCACGCCCGCCGGAGGCCTCGAGCGCCTCGGCGATACCAGGCGCGACGGTCATCACGGCGTCCGCCCGCTGGAGCAGACGCTTTTCAAGCGCCCGCCACACGGCTCGTCGGGCGGACCACCCGCCGGAGTGGTACCGCTCGACGAACCACTCGTGCGCGTCGTACACGAGCCGCACGCCTCGGTTCGCGCCGGCGGCCCGCAACGCCGCGGGCCCGGTATCCAAATCATTCGCCAGGATCAGGTCGGGCGGGTCCGCCAGCAGGGCGCGCCCGAAGGAGCGATTCAGGCGGTAGATCGGCATCCGCCCCGGCTCGAGCGCGTGCCGAACGATCGCGAACCCCGCCCGAGACTCGCTGGGATCAAGCCCGTCCTCACCGTGGGCGTGGACCGTCACGTTCATGCCCCACGACGCCATCTCACGCGCGTGGCGCTCGACCCGGGCGTCCGAGGTCATCGGGTTCGTCACCAGCACCGCGGCACGCACCCCAGAGAGAACCGAGCCATCGATGCGTTGTGGGTCATCCGTCGGCACGCACGCCTCCTCGATCGCGAGCGTAGCGGGGTGCCAATCCCGGTGCGCCCGAGCGCCCGTACACTCCCCCGGGGCACACCCACGCCGGCCACACGCAGGAGCACGACGAGATGACGACCGACCTCAACCCACCGCGGATCCTGGGTTTGTGCGCCAGCCTTCGGGCCGGCCGCTGGGCGGACGGCAGCGCCGAACTCGTTGAGCAGATCCGATCGATCGGCTCCGATGACACCCTCCGGGCGTTCCTCAAGGAACAAAGCCTCGCCCACTTCGAGAACTTCGTGAACGCCGGGCGGTCCGACGGGCTGCCCTTCGACGAGATCTACGCGAACCTCAAGAAGGAGGTCGGCAAGCGCGGGCTGTCCAACTCGGAGGTCGCACTCTCGGCGGGGCTCTGGGCGGCCCACGACCTCGGGTGTGAGATCGACTGGGTCTCCCTCGTCGAGCACTTCCCGCCCTCGGGCGGGCCCGTCAAGCTCGACGAACTCCGCGCCAGGATCGAGCAGGCCGACGCGATCATGCTCGCGACGCCCGTCTACTTCGGCGACCGCGGCTCACTCGCCAGTTCCCTCATCGAACTCTTCCGCGAGGACCCCGCGTTCGCCGACGCGATCCGGGAGAAGGTCGCCGTGGGCGTCGCCGTCGGGGCGAAGCGCAACGGCGGCCAGGAAACCACCCTCATCTACCAGATCGTGGATCTCCTCAACGCCGGAATGATGTGCGTGGGCAACGACTCCGAGACCACCAGCCAGTACGGCGGCACCGTCCTCGCGGGCGACGTGGGCACCGCGTGGAAGGACGACTACGGGCTCAACACGTCAATGGGCGCGGGCCGCCGCATCGCCCGTGTCGCGTGGCAGATGCGTAAGGGCGCCGGCACAACCGTCGATGGCAAGCTGCGTGTCGGGTTCTGGATCCTCCAGGACCGAGACGGGTACTGCGCCGACCAGGTCCGCAAGCTCGCAGAGCTTTCGGGCAACACCATCGAGGCGCACGTCTTCGACGGCTCGGACGCGGACATCACCCGGTGCATCGCGTGCGACATCTGCCCCACCGAGGTCGGCATCGACGCCGAGTACCGGTGCATCATCAAGAAAAAATCCGACTACTTCAAGAACAACCACGAGCGTCTGGTCGGGCTCGATGCGATCGTCCCGGTCGGCATCGCGCCGCGAGACCGCGCGGGCGTGCGGTCCAAGTACCAGCAGTTCATGGAGCGCACCCGCTACCTCCGCCGCGGCGACTATCTGTTTACCGACCTGCTCACCGCGCCCATTGTCTTCGAGGAAGTGGGGGCCAACGACGCCCTGAGCATCCGCATGCTCACCTCGACGCTGCGACACCACACCGTGATGTCGCGCCCGATGATGGGCTATCTCTGGAACGGGCGTCTGATCAACCGCGACGAACTCGTCGAGGGGTGGCAGGCGTTTCTCGAGCGTGCCAGAAGGCTCGCCGCGGGCCGGCTCATCGCCGCCGCCGAGCACGCGGCGTCGGTGCAATACAACCCGGTCGGGTACGTCTTGTCTGCCGCGAAGGACAAGGAAGAGGAGACCCTTCGCAAACGCAAGGCGATGGCCGCCGACCGCGCCGAGCGCGCGTCCCGCGAGGCGGAGGTCCGCCTGACGTCTTCCGTGGTCGAGCCGTGAGGATCACCGGCGCCCGGGCGTTCGCGCTCGACGCCCCGCTCACCCGCCCCTACGAGCTCTCGTTCACGACGCTGACGTCGTTCCGCATGCGCCTCGTCGAGGTGACCGTGGACGACGCCCGCACCGGGCTCGGCGAGGTCGTCGCGCTCCCCGGGTACGGCCAAGAGTCCGACGCCGACGTCGCCGCGGCGCTCCACGCGGCGTGCCTGCAGATCGCGGGCATGGCACCCGAAGCGGCGATCGCCCACGCCGCGCGCACGATGCAGGACACCCCGTTCGCTCGCTCCGCCCTCATCAGCGCGATCGAGGATGCGATCAGCGACCCGATCTCGCACGCCATCGAGTGGCCACAGGTCGGCGTCCTCAGCGCGACCGACCCCGCAGCGAGCGTCCGGCGCGCCGCCGAGCTCGCCGCGGAGGGCTTCGCAACGCTCAAGGTCAAGATCGGCCGCGACGTCGCGACCGAGATCGCGTGCGCCCGCGTCCTGCTCACGGAGAACCCGGGCGTCCGATACCGCTTTGATGCCAACCAGGCGTACACCGAGACCGACGCCCGCTCGTTCGTCGAAGCGCTCGGCCGGCCCGACGCCGTCGAACATGTCGAGCAGCCGCTCGCGATCGACGCGTGGGACGCCTTCGCCGCGCTCGCTCAGGACTGCCCGGTCCCTCTGATGCTTGATGAGTCGATCCTGTCAGACGACGACATCGACCGGGCGGCGGACGTTGGCGCGGACCGCATCAAACTCAAGCTCTGCAAAGCCGCCGGCGTCGCCGGCCTGCTCGCCCAGGCAGCCCACGCCCGATCGCTCGGGCTGGGCGTCGTGATGGGCAACGGCGTCTCGGGCCCGATCGGGAACCTCGCCGAGGCGCGCGCGTGGGCCGCAGATCCAGGCCTCTGGGCCGGCGCGGGCGAGGCCAACGGGTTCGCCAAGCTCGCCGGCCCAATCCTCGAATCAGGCCCGGTGCTCGAGTCCGGCGCTCTCCAGTACCCCGGCGGGCCCGCCCGTCTGCAGGCCTCAAACGCCGCCGGGGGCGAGCGTGGTTGACCCGCAGCGGCACCCGCTCGTAACCTCTCACGTCGGGACGGTTTGGCGAGGGGGAGGCCCGGACGTGACGGTGTTGAACGCCCCGCAAACCACCGCCGTCGAACCGCCCGAGCCCCCCGCGCCCGAACGCCCCGCGGACGACCGCCCGATCGTCGTCATGATCGTCGCAAACGCCTTCTGCCGCGACGACGGCTGGCACGACATCCGCGTGCACAAGTTTGCCAAGACGTTCGAGGAGCAGGGGCTCCGACCGATCGTCTTCTGCCGGACGCATGGCGACGCGACCGAGCCCGCCGGAATCTACGACGGCATCGAGTACCGCCGGATGCTCTTCAAGGCCCCCAAGCTCCCCCCCGCCGAGGTCGAACGACCCGTCGTCGTGGAGGCCCCGCCCGAGCCCGGTCCGACCCAAGCTCCGCAGCCGCCAAAGCCCAGTGCGATCGAGCGCCTCATCCTGTGGGTGGACCCGGGCCCGCGCGACGGGCCGACCCGCCCGGTCAGCGCGTTCGTGCCCTACAACGACCGCCCGGCCCCCGGGCGATGGGTGGCCAAGGCGCGCGCGCGATTCTGGTACACCTGCGTCCCGCGCGCTCTGCGTGGCCCCATCCGCCGGCGCTGGACCCGCGCGACAAACGCCGCCTGGCACTTCGCCCACGACCCGGTCACGATCACCCATCGTCTCCCGCGCCTGATCGCGGTAAAGGGGCTCCGATGCACGCAGCGTCTGGGCCGCCGCATCATGACCGCCGCCCGACGCATGAGGAACCGCCTCCGGACGCTCATCCGCCGAACGGCGCAATTCGTCCGGGTCCGGATCCGCCGCGCGCGCACCGCGGCCCGCCGGATCATGGCGATGGGACCGCGTGCCCGGCGCCGGTTCAACACGACCTATCTGAACTTCCTGAACATTGATTTCACCGAGGCGGTGCTCGACGCGACGCGCGGCGTATCGCCCACGTTCGTGTACGCCGCGGATCTCAACTGCCTGCGCGCCGGGTTCCGGGTATCGCGTCGTGCCGGCGTGCCCTTCCTGTACGACTCGCACGAGTACTTCCTCTCGCGCGCCGAGCACGAGTGGATGCACTGGACGCGTCGGAATGTCGATCGCTGGCTCTGCCGCCGGCTCGAGCACGGGCACTTCGGCGAGATCGAGACCACGGTCGGGGTCTCCGAGAGCATCGTCAACGCCTTCCGCGATCGCGTCCCCGGTGGAAGCTACCTCTGCGTACGCAACCTGCCGATCAACGAGTCGGGCCCACCCCCGATCGAGCGGTCGAGCATCATCATCGACCAGCTCGGGCTCGACCCGTCCACCAAGATCGCGCTCTACATCGGCTTCGTCACCGGCGGGCGCGGCATCACCGAACTCATCGAATCCGCGCAATACCTCCCCGACGGCGTGGTCATCGCCCTCCTCGGTGGGGGGCGCCAACTCGAAGAACAACAGGCCCGCGCCCGATCGCTCGGCGTCGAGCACAAAGTCCACTTCCTCGGGCACGTGCCCCAGTCCGAGGTCCTCACGTACGCCGCCGGCGCGGACTGCGGCGTCAGTCTGATCCAGCCCACGTGCCTGAGCTACGAGTGGTCGCTGCCCAACAAGATCTTCCAGTACATCCACGCCGGGCTGCCCGTCCTCTGCTCCGACTTCCCCGACATGGGTGACGTGGTCCGCCGGTGGGACGTCGGCGCGACCGTCGATCCGAGCGACCCGAGCAAAATCGCCGCCGCGATCGAGGCGTTGGTCTCCGATCCCGCCTCCCTCGCCCGGATGCGGGCGAACTGCCGCGCCGCGGTGGAGGAAGAGTTGAACTGGGATCGGGAGCGGCAGAAGATCCTCTCTATTGGTTTCGTCCGCGACGCCGTCGCGAGCGCGACCTGACGCCCGCGCCGCGGGCCATCCCAAGACCAGCGACGGAGCGCGCGTGACCCCGCATCAACTGTCCATCCCGAGCCCCACCATGGCACGCGCGTGGCGCGCGATGCTCGACCAGGCGGGTCTCGGCGCGTTCGCGACCTTCATCGCGCGAGAGGCAGGCCCGGTGCCGCCGAGTGATCCCGGCGCGTCACCCTCGATCTGGTGCCCCGACGACCCCGTCTCCGAACTCACCGAGTACGAGTTGTACGGGACGCCCATCGGGGGTCCTGTTCCGGCGGGCACCGCCCTGCCCGGTGATCCGATCGAGGAAGCAACCCACGCCGGGCGCCCGATCGCGACCGTCCACGGGCGAACCATCTGCATCGACGCCGACCTGCCAGCGTTCTTCGACGCGTGCCTCTCCCGCCGAGAGGAGGTCGGCGCGGACCTCGACAAGCACGGGAGGTTTGACCTGAACGCAACCCGCCTCCGCGCGTGGCTTGAGCGACCCGTGCTCGATTGGTGGGGGCGTGTGCTGAGGGTCGCGGTTGAGCGCGCGGGGTGGGCCTTCCCCAGCATCGCCGTCGCCGGAAACTGGCACGCGACGCTCACACACGACGTGGACCACATCGACCACGTCGCGAAGAAGCCGGCCGCGAGTCTGGAGGGTGGGCTTGCTCGAAAGATCTCTGACCGCCTCGGCCGCGGCGAGAGCGCGGGCGAGCGCGCCCTCCGCGTCTGGTCCGACCTCGAACGCAAGCACGGCTGGCGCGGGACGTATTATTTCCTGGGCCAACCCGAGGGCACCGCGAACCGCGGGTACGAGGTCTCCGACGAGCGCACGAGCGCGGCGATCCGACGTCTGGACGAGCAGGGGCACGAGATCGGTCTGCACGCGAGCTACGACGCGATGACCGATCCCGGTCTTCTCGAGGGTGAGCGCGACCGAATCGCCACGCTCGCCGGGCGCACGCCGGGCGATGGTTCACTCGCGGGCGTGCGCGCGCATTACCTGCGTTACGAACACCCGACGACCGCCATCTCGCACCGCGATGCGGGGTTCGTCTACGACGCGTCGCTGGGGTACACCGCCGCGACGGGATACCGCGCGGGCACGTCCCGGCCGTTCGACGCGATCGACCCGCGGGACGGCACCGCGATCGGCATCACCACGATCCCGTTCGCGATGATGGATTGCTCGTATCTCTCCGCGCTCAAGATGACGATGGACCAGGCACGCGCGCGCGTGACCGAGCAACTCGAAGAGATCTGCGCCCTCGGCGGCGCGGCGAGCCTCCTCTTCCACCCCTGTCGGCTCACCACCGACGGTGACCCCTACGACCACCTCTTCCGATTCTGCCTCGATGAACTCAGGCGTTTGGGCGCGACCGTGCTGACCGCCGAGCAACTCGCCGCGCGGCACCGGCAGGTCGCGTCGATTGTCGCGACGCGGGTGCACGCCGTGGATGGGCGTCTAGAGCTCGACTTTGACGCCCCGGACGGGATCTCGGATATCGACATCCGCGCGCCCAAGGGGTGGTCGATCGACCTGTCAGAGTCCGGCACCGTCGTGCACGCCGTGATGACGCGGAGCGGCGCCTGATGTGCGGCATCGTCGGCATCGTCGGGGAGCGCAACCCCGAGCTCATCCGCACGCTCACAAGCGTCATCCGTCACCGCGGCCCGGACGGGCAGGGGTTCTACGAGGACGACCATGTCTCCCTCGGGCACGCGCGCCTGGCGATCGTCGATCTCGAGCACGGCGCTCAGCCCATGCGATCCGACGATGGGCGCTACGTCCTCATCTTCAACGGCGAGGTCTACAACCACCTCGATCTCCGACCCGAGCTCGAGCGTGCTGGAGCCGTCTTCCGAACGCACTGCGACACCGAGACGATCCTCCGCGGGTACGAGGCGTGGGGGGCGAGGGTTGTTGAGAAACTCCGCGGCATGTTCGCGTTCGCGGTGTGGGACACACGCGAGCGGTCGATCTTCCTCGCCCGCGATCACATGGGCATCAAGCCGCTCTACTACACCACGCACGGTGGGCGTCTGACCTTCGCGAGCGAACTCAAGGCCATCGTCGCGGATCCGCGATTCCCGCGCACGCCCGACATGGCGGCGATCGACGCCTTCATGACCGGGCTCATGTTTCCGGCGGACCTCACCGCGTTCGAGGGCGTCAAGCAGCTCGAAGCGGGGCACACCCTCACGTGCAAGGTCGGCGGGCAGCCCAACCGGCTGCGCGACACCCTCGCGGCGCTCCTCGAGGAGGAGGAGGCCCTGCCGGAGGACAAGGCCCGGGGCGAGCCGCTCCAGACGATGAGCTTCATCCGGGTCCTCCAGCGCGCCATCCACCATGTGGAGGGCTCGGGCAACACCGAGGTGGACGGGCCCAACGTGCTCGTGTCGATCTTCTCGGAGGAGGACGTGGAGGGCTGGCGCGAAGCCGACGGCACGCTCACCGGCCTGCCGTTCGCCGCGTACCCGTCTGCGATCTTCTACAACAAGGACCTCTTCGACGCGGCCGGCGTCGAATACCCGACCGCCGAGTGGACCTGGGAAGACGAGCTCGCGGCGGGTGAGCAACTCACGAATCCCGACCAAGGGGTCTGGGGCATGAATGCCCCGGTGACGTACAACGAGTTCTACAAGACCGCCGCGCAGAACGGTTGCGAGATCGTGGCCGATGACGGCACCGTGACC
>JAUHXM010000109.1 GCA_030426605.1 Phycisphaerae bacterium
TACGTGCCCGACGCGACCCAGATCTCGTCCACGTCACCGCTCGCGCGGGCGAGGGCCATCGCGTCCTGCAGGTCCGTCATCGCGGCGGGCCAGCTCGCGCCCGTCTCGGGCGATGCCGGCGCGCTCGCGTTCACGAACAGCACGGGCACCTCCACCTCGTCGGGCACGCCATCCAGATCGGCGTCCAGACTCGTCCCCATCGCGATATCGCACGCGTCGGGGGTGCCGTTGCGGTTGAAGTCCTGGTCATAATCATCGGGCACGCCGTTGGCGTCGCAGTCCAGCAGCGTCCCCGCAAAGATCTCGTCGGCGTCGCACTGCCCGTTGTCGTTGCGATCCCGATCGCGGAACCGCGCGACCACAGCGGTCGCATCAAGCAACGCCAGCGCGTTGTCCGCCGCGAACTCGTCGTCGAAGGCCACGCCCGCGGGCAGCCCGCCGACATCGACGCCCGGCGACGAGAACATCAGCTCGCGTGGAGCCGCCGAAGAAGTCGCCATCACCGTGCGGAACGACTCGTCGGGCGCCACGTACCCGCGAGCCCAAGGGCGGGCGCCGGACGTGCACGGCTGGGCCTCAAAATCATGCAGCAATCCCAGGTTGTGCCCGATCTCGTGCGTGAACGCGTGCACCCCGCCCGTGGCGCACGACTGAAGCACAACCGAGAACCCCAAATCCTCGAACCCGACCGCGCCGGGCAGCACGCCGATGTACGCGATGCCGCACACGTCCGACGACGCGACGAACAGGGACACCAGATCCGCGTCCAGATCGTCACGCAGGGCGTGCACCTCGTCGAAGCGCCCGTCGCTTTGATCGCGCAGGTCGGCGAGGTCCGCGCTCCCGAACCCGGTCGCGTTCGCGGCGACGGGCTCGACGCCCACGAGCACCGCCGTCGTCGGCACGCCCGACGCGGCGAGCGCGGCGTTGAGCTCCGCGATCGAGTCGGCCGCCAGCGTTTCGAGCGCCGTCACACCCCCCGCGGCGGTCGCGGCGTCCGGCGTGTAGGCGATCAGGATGTCGATGCGTGACCCGTCCTCAACGCACGCCCCGCCGCGGAGGAGCGCCCCGCGGGTGTGGTCGAGAAAGACGGGCGATTCGCCCACGACGTCCGGCGCGCAGTCCGTCCCGCACACGTGCGGCTGGGCGAGGGCGGGCGAAGCGATCAAAGCGGCGAGGGCGGCGCAGCGGGCGTGGAACAACATCGGCGGACTCCGGGAAGGGTGCTTTCCCTCCCCGGCGACACCCGGGCTCGCCGCGCCTCATGGTTTTTGGACTCCCCCCGCCGCCCCTCATGGGCAGCCCGCGAGGAAGCCGTCGACGATCAGCGATTTCGCCTGCACCGGAGATACCAAAGGAACATCGCGACGGCAACGGCGATCGCGACGAGGGCGGAGATACCTGTCCATATGGCCCCATCCCGAGGCGTCACTCGGAACCCGTCACTTGGTGAACTGCCAATGCCATAGCTTACGAGCGTGACCCTGCCGGACAGCCCGAACAGCACGAAGTATCCTACCGAAAACGCGGCCCACACCACTGCGCCGCACGCGCTCACAAACGCCAAGCCTTCTTCGCTGGGCTTCCGCTCGGTGATCTCGGACAGAAGACGTTGCTTCCGCTGTTCCGCCGTTTCGTAGATGACATCGCCACCGCACGACGAGCATGCCCGC
This sequence comes from Phycisphaerae bacterium, assembly GCA_030426605.1. Taxonomy (GTDB): domain Bacteria; phylum Planctomycetota; class Phycisphaerae; order Phycisphaerales; family UBA1924; genus BQJQ01. The sequence goes on from JAUHXM010000109.1 coordinate 1,674, forward strand.
TGCGATGCATCGCTGCTCTTGAGCCCGCATTCCCGACAGCGTCCGGCTCCCACATCGGTCTCCTGATTCGTCCGGCGGTTGATCGGACGGTGCCCGAATGGTACTTCACCGGCGCGTGCGGCGGCCGTAAACGACTCGGGACACCGCACGGACGGAGAGATCTGTTCTACCCACACCCGGCGAGGAAGCCGGCGACGAAGGCGTCGATGTCATCGAAGTTCAGCACGCCGTTGTGGTCGAAGTCCACGATCAGGTCGCCTCCAAGAAAGTAGAGCACGAACGCGTCGAGATCGTCGAGGTTGATCGCGCCATTGGCGTCCGCATCAGCGACGCAGACGGGGCAGTCCGAAGCATCGACGATCAGCACGCCGTCGTCGGACGCGGCGACGGCGACGCGGTCGCCCGAGACGTGCACGTCCACCGCGGTCGGAAGCTCGAGCCGTCCCGTGATCACGGGGGCCGAGGGATCAGACACGTCGAACGTCCAGTACCCGCGGGAGGTCGCGGCGTGCACCACGGTGCCGTCCACCGCCACATCGCCGACCGAGTGCGGCACGAACACCGAGCCCACCACCGTCGGCGCGATGGGATTCGCGAGGCTCATGATGTCGAGCCCGCCGCCGAACATCCCGAGATACGCGAACGCGCCGTCCACGTCGATCTCGTAGATGGTCTCGGGTGCCTCCACCCGATTGACACGGACCGGTACGACGAGATCGCTCACGTCGTAGATGTCGAGCCCGCGGTTGCCCTGCGCGACGTAGAGCAGGTCTCCCTGCAGATCGAGGTCCCATGAATCGGCGTCGCCGGGATCATCGAGCGAAATGAGCTTGGGATCGGTCGGGTCCGATACATCCAGAATCACGATGCCGTCGCGCCGGCACGCCATGAACGCGTTCGGGCCTCGAACCACAACGTTCCGCCCGTCGCAGGGGGCGTACCGCCCGAGCTCGACCGGATTCGCGGGGTCAGCGACGTTCACGAGGTAGAGCCCGCGGTTGGACACCACGTACGCGATCGAGCCCTCCACGACGACATCGCGCACCTGGAAGTTGCCCGAAAACGTCCCCACCACGGCCGGCGCCGCGGGATCAGCAACGTCCACGATGATCATGCCGTCGTCTTCGACAGCCACAAACAGCACATCACCCTGCCAGAACACCCCCAGCGCGTGGTCGAATTCCTCGCCGAACTGGCTGAGCAGAGGCGACGAGCCCGGGCTCCGAGCGTCGAGCGCCTGCACGCCCTCGCCGAGATCGCCCACAAAGAGGATCGACCCGTCACCCGCCACGCCGTACGCCTCGTGCGTGGAATGCACACGGCCGATGAAGGCCGGCGCGATCGGGTCCGTCATATCGAACACCCGGACCGAGCGCTCACCCGACGCGACATACAGGCGGTCGCCGTCGATCGACACATCCAGGGTGTACGGGTCGCCGTCCACGACATTGACCAGCGACGGGTTGGCCATGTCGGATACATCGAGGATGCGCAACCCCCCGACCGACGTGGGGAGATACAACAAGTCGCCGACGCACTCGATCTCGTTGATGAACGACGGGCTCGCGTAGAGCGACCCCAGATCCGCTGGGTTCTCCGGGTCCGTCACGTCGATCGCGTGCAGCACCCACTGGTCATCCGAGACGAACGCGATCCCATCGCGCACCGTGATGCGCAGCGTCGCGTTCGTGAACGGCAACGACCCGAGGACCGCCGGGGCCCGCGGATCGGACACGTCGAGAATCTGCAACCCCTCGTCGCCCGCGGCGACGAACGCGAGATCGCCCACCAGATCGACATCCCCGATGGGTGACCCGAGCCACTGCCGGGTTTGTTCGGTGATGGTGTCGGGAGACCCGATGTCAACAAGCACGAGCGAGCTGTCGCACACCGCCGCCAAGGTGCCCTCGACATCGAACTGGAACGACGCATAGGTATCGATGGAAGAAAGCACCTCCGGGGTCGCGGGGTTGCTCACATCCACCACGAAAAACCCGTCGTCACGCGTGAGGGCGTAGACGAGATCGCCGACCAACATGATCGGTTTCACGCCTTGGCGCGGGTTCATCGTGCCGATCACGTCGTGCTCGACGCAGCGCAGCCCGCCGTCCGTCACCGATCCCGCCGCCGGAGCGCCCGCCAGAGCGATGCCGATCGCCGCGGCCTTCCAAGCACCAATCCGCCGCATGCTGGCCATGAGCCCCCCTTGCCGGCGTGGGATCGCCGGCGACATTCCGATGCCGTCGAGAGGACGCGTCGTCTCGCCCAATCAGTGTCTTACGACTGGCAGGTGATCGCACGCCGCTCACAGCCCCCGATGATCTCCGCCGATTCCGGCTTGTCCTCTGCCGTCGCGCTCGGGTCGATCTGCTCGTCAAGGCCCGGCGGGAGCACCGGTTCACCGCGAAGCTGATACGGAAGCAGAGAGGACCCCAGCACTAAGGGCAACAATTCAGGTACTTGTAGACGAAGCAATCGATGTCATCAATATTCAGCACCCCGTCACCCGTGCAGTCCGCGGACGCGCTGTCGCTCATGAAGGCGGATACAAAGCAGTCGATGTCGTCGATGTTGAGCGTCATGTTGCCATCGCAGTCGGCGGTGTGCGTGTCGCCGCTGTTCCAGACGATCTGAGCACCGAACGCGAAGGTTGCGGTTGAATCGAAGTCTTGCACTCGAAAGACATAGACGGTGCCTGGCAAGAGCACGATCGAATCCTCGCCTGCCGCAACATCAAAGAACTCCCCGCCCGCCACGATGCTGCCGATGGAATCTGTGATGACGCAAACTCCACCGTCCAGGAAATTCCAAAGCAGCTGAACCTCTGTGGGCTCGACAAAGCGCACGCGTGCCTCCGCGAGCGCGGTCGAAGTTCCTACCTCACCGAGTGGCCGGGTCGCCTCGGCCCACATCGCGTTGCCACCCGGCCGGCCAATCGCGGCGAACGTCACACCGTTTGTTGCTTGCACCGTGACCGCCGGGAAGCATGGATCTGATGAATCAGCGGATACTGGCCCCGAGTCGCCGGGGGAACTCACGTATGTACGGGTCGCGGGTTCGCCGAGAGGACCCGGAACGAACTCAGGCCCGCCCACGCATGCGGTGCCCACAGCACAAACGCCCGCGACTGCCACCAACCACTGGGTCTCTACGCCCATCATTCTGTCCTCCCGGTCTGAGATCGGAACGCGAGGGTACATGGGCCCCGAGTCATTTCCAACACAAATTGGCCGGCGTCACAGCTCCCCGATGATCTCCGCCGGGTTCGGCTTGTCCTCGGCCGTCGCGCTCGGGTCGATCTGCTCGTCCAGGTCCGCCGGGATGAACACACGGAACGTCGAGCCGCGCCCCTGCTTGGTCTCCACGCGGATACGCCCGCGGTGCTCGGCCACAATCCGCCGTGTCACCGCGAGCCCGAGCCCCGTGCCGCGCAACCCCTTGGTCGTGTTGAACGGCTCGAAGATCCACTGCAGGCGCTCCTGCGGAATGCCGGGCCCGTTATCGAGCACCGCGATCTCCATGTACGCCGGCACGACCAGCTGCCCGCGCGCCGGGAGCACGCTCCCCTCCGACTCGTGGAAGATCACCTTCACCGTGACAGCGCCGGTCTCCTCAGGCACCGCCTCAACCGCGTTGCCCATCAGGTTCATCACCGCCTGATGCAGCAGGTTCGGATCCACCGGGATGGGCGGCATCTCGGGGTCGGCGTCCACGATCAGCGCGATGCCCTTGTCCGCGCACGTCGGCTCGAGCAGCTGCGCGCACTCTTCAACCAATTTGTTGATCCGCGTGCGCTCGAGCTCCATCGTGCGCGGCGTCGAGAACGCCAGCATGTTCATCGTCAGCCCGGCGATGCGGTCGAGGTTGCGCTTCAGGATGTCCCAACCCGAGCGCGCGATCTTGGCGTCCGACTTGGTGAGCCCGATCTCGACGACGTCCGCCCCGCCGCGCAGGCCCTGGATGATGTTCTTGATCGAGTGGCTCAGCGACGCGACCGCCTCCCCCACCGCCGCGAGGCGCTCGGCACGCACACGCCGCGCCGTCTGTTCGATGTTCGCCAGCGCCAGCGCCGTGTGCCGACCGATCGCGTTCATGAGCGCGAGCTGTTCCTTCGTGAACGTGTAGTTCGCAATCGAGCTATCGATGTAGATGACGCCGAACGCCTGACCCGAGAACGTGATCGGCGCGCAGATCGCGCTGCGGATCTGGTACTGCTGCACCGAGTCGCCCGCCTTGAACCGCGGGTCGGTCATCGCGTTCGAGCTCAGCACACCCTCGGACTCCTCGAGCGCCGCGTTGGCGATCGTGGACGAGACGCGGATGGTCTTCTCATCCTCGGTCATGGGCTCGTCGCGGTACTTCACGACCTCGGGGGTCATCGCGCCCGGCCCGTCCTCGTTCTCGGGCCCGCGGAGCATCAGCACGCCACGCTCGGGCTTGAACTCGTCGAAAACCAGGTCCATCACGGCCCGCAGCAGGTCGTCGCGCGTCGTGATCTGCGCCGTGACCTTCGTGAGCTCGTAGATGACGCGCAGGTGATCGACCGCCGCGGCCCGCGGCTCGGGCTCGGCCATCACAACCGAGTCCTCGTTGGACACCAGCCGCGCCTCGACCTCCGTGTCCATCTCGTCGGCCTTCACGACGCGGACGACCGTCGGGTCACGATCGGACGTCGTGCCGTAGACGAAGACCGTCGCGCCCACGCGGATCTGGTCGCCAAGCTGGAGCTTGATCCGGTCTCGGATGCGCACGCCGTTGACGTGCGTGCCGTTCTGCGATTCGAGGTCTCGGATGTACCAGATGTTGCCGTCGGGCGTGAGCTCGGCGTGCCGCCGGCTGACGGTGTTGTCCGTGATGGGCAGCGCCTCGCTCGAGCGCCCGATCAGCTGCGGCTCGTTCCGCGGCAGCTCGAATTTCTTGCCCTGGTCCGGGCCCTGGATGACAGCAAGGGTGATCATGGAACCGGCACTATTCGCGACTCGGGCACCACCAGTTCGCCCATCCGGAATTCCTCGAGCGCCCGCCCGATCTCCTCGCGCGGCAACCGACGCGCGATCGTGCCGTCGTGCCGGTTCACGATCTGCGCCTTCATTACCACCCCCACGAGCCGCCCCTGCAGATCCAGCACGGGCGATCCCGAAAGCGAGTGCCACGCCGGCTGATCAATCACGAGCGTGCGCGGGTCGTCCACACGCAGCCAGCCCGCGTCGGCGACGCGCCCGAACGCCTCGAAGGGCGCGAACAGCGACTCCCCGCGCCCGGACGTGGACGTCACCACGCCGCGGATCGAGACGGCGTCGCCCACGTCCGGCTCGGGCCCGAGGGGCACGACCCATTCCTCGGGCACCGGCGGCTCGATGCGCAGCAGCGCCCAGTCGTCGTAGTACGCCTCGGGGTAGTCGCCGTCCGCGACGAGCTCGCCCCTCGTCGGCATGCCCGCGACGTGCGTGATGGTGTCGTCGCCCACGTGCTCAGCGGTCAGGATCAGGTTCGGCGCGATCGCGATCGCGTTCCCCCCGTACCGCGAGCCATCGGCCCGCTCGCCGATCACGAGCATCGCGGGACGCACCCGGTCGGCGAACGACCCGATCTGGCGGAACGGCACGCCCGTGGACTCGTCCAGCTCGTAACGCAGCGATCGCACGCACCCGGGCACCGCGGCCAACACCGCAGCGCCGAGCAGGACGCGGATCGCTCGGGACCATGGCCGGGGGTACGCTGCAGTCGGCATGGCCAAGCGTACCTCGCAATCCGCCTCCAGGACCCCAGCCGCCGACGACGCGGTCGTCGCGCTCGTCGGCAAAGAGATCTTCCTGCGCACGGAGCACACCGCCGCACTCAAAAAAGCCCTCGAGGCGGCCCACGGGCAGGTGGACGTCGTCCGGTTCGACGGCGAGTCCTCCAGCGCCGCCGAGGTGCTCGACGAATGCCGCAGCTTCGGGCTGCTGGCCGGCCACAAGATGGTCGTCGTGGACGAGGCGGACCGGATCCTGCTCGCAGACGCACGCCCGCTCTTCGAGCGCTACTGCGAATCCCCGTGCGAGGGAGCGACGCTGGTGCTGCGCGCCGAGAAGTGGAACAAGGGCAAGCTGGACAAGCTCATCGACGCCGCCGGGTCGTTCGTAAAATGCGACGCGGTGGACGAGGCCAAGGCCGTCGCATGGGCGGGGCGCCGGTGCGCGCAGAAGCACGGCCACCCGATCGACGGCGACGCGGCCCGCCTCCTGGTCTCCAAGCTCGGGACGGACCTCGGGCGCATCGACGCCGAACTCGCAAAGCTCGCCGCGGGCGTGCCCGACAAGCTCCCCGTCACGCGCGATCAGGTCGTCGAGCTCGTCGGGCAGACACGCGAAGAAGAACTCTGGTCCGTGCAGGCCGAGATCCTGTCGGGCGATTGCGAGCGCGCAATCGGGTACGTCCGCCGGCTGCTCGACGGTGCCCCCCGCGACGCGGCGGTCCCCGTCACGTTCGCCTGCGTGGACCTGGCGCGCAAACTCGCAGGGCTCAGCGCCGCGAAAGCACAGGGACGCGACGCCCGGTCAGCCGCAAAGGACCTCAAGATCTGGGGCCCGGGCCAGCAGGAGATCCTGCGCGTCGCGGGGCGCTTGGACCCCGCCGACGCGCGCCGGCTGCTCACGCGGGCGATCGACACGGACGCGGCCCAGAAGTCCGGGTTGGGACGCCCGGATCGGGTGCTTGAGCGTCTCGCGGTGACGATGACACGGGCCTGCGCCGGGTCGCGCCGCTAAGGATTCCCGTACAATAATGGGATCGAACCCCGATACTTCTTTCGGGGCGCCGTCGCGGTGCCCCGATTGCACGCCGAGACGCAGGAGGCTGAGCCGTGCCCAAACAACAATCCCACCGAGCGCCGATCGCCCTCTCGTGCGCCGCCGCGCTGGCGGTCATCGCGGGCAGCGCCCTGAGCGCCTGCGAGAGCGACGGGACCTCGGGCACCACCCGCTACCGCCCGTACCAGGGCACGCCCACCCCAAGCCAACCGGCGCAAAGCGATGTGAATTCAGGGCTTGCGACACTCAGCGCCAAGACCCCGCCCCCGTCGCTCATCGAGGGTGAGCCCCCGGCCGAGGAGAACGTGGCCCAGGTCGAGCAGATCGCCGAGTCCGCACGCCTGCTCGACGAGTACTTCTCGAAGGGCGCTTCCAACGCCTCAACGCTCGCGAGCAACACCCCCAAGACGAGCGGGTACGACCCATCGGCTGAGCTTGGGCCCACAGGGTCGAGCCGGTTCGCCCATCAGCAGCCCGCCGAGGCGACGAACGCGGCGCGCCCGCCTGAGACAAGCTCCGGGCTCATGGCATTCCAGGAGAGCGACGACCCCGCCGTGGACTCGGTCCTCGCGGCGATCGACTCGGCGAACACCTCGGGGCAGACCGCTCGCCCGGCCACCACGATGGAGCCGAGCACCCGCGTTGTGGATGCAACGCCCGCCCAAACGAGGGATACGGCCTCACAACAGAACCGCGTCACGAACCCAGCGATCCGCATCGAGAACGCCCCCGAGATCCGGGTGTCGGACGCGACGACCGGCACCACGATGCCGGCGACG
>JAUHXM010000162.1 GCA_030426605.1 Phycisphaerae bacterium
GGCGGCGAGTGACAGGATCACAACCGCGACGATCGGGCCGATGCCCATGATCACGAACGCCATCGGTGCACCGAGGCTCTCGTTCGCCGTCGCAAGATCACGGTGGATCTCGGCGAGGGTTCGGTCAGGCGCCGCAGCGAGCGGGTTCAGGTAGAGAATCTGGACGAGCGCCAATGCGGCGTACCCCAACACGAGAGCTGTGCCGCCGGCGGCGACCACCACCGTCGAACCTCCCCAGGGCCGGTGCGATGAACTCATCACCCCAGTGTGCCCGCTATATGAATCGCCCCGGGTTTCGTGGAGGGTCTGATTCCCCGAGAGGATGATGATCATGCCAGCACCGAGGAAGTATCCGCCGGAGCTTCGTGAGCGTGCGATGCGGCTTGTTGCCGAGGCCCGTAAGGAGGATCCGGAGCTGTCGTTGAACGCGACAGTGATCCGGATCGGGCAGCGTGTCGGCGTCAACCCCGACACGCTGCGGGGTTGGTGCAAGCAGGCCGCGATCGACGCGGGCGAACGCCCCGGGACCACGACCAGCGACGCGAAGCGGATCAAGGACCTGGAAGCCGAGGTGCGCGAACTCAAGCGCGCGAACGAGATCTTGTTGGCGGCGTCCTCGTTCTTCGCGCGGGAGCTCGACCCGCGACTGCCGTGGTAGTTCAGTTCATCGACGATCATCGTGACCGGTTCGGGGTCGAGCCGATCTGCCGTGTGCTCACCGAGCATGCCGTGCCGATCGCTCCGTCCGGCTACTACGCGTTCAAGGACCGGGCCCCGTCCGCGCGCGGCAAGCGCGACGCGGAGCTGATCGTCGAGATCGAGCGGGTGTTCTGGGATCGGAACCTCGGCCGCGGGATCAGCGGTGCCCGGAAGATCTGGCGTCTGCTACGCCGCGAGGGCATCATCGTGGCGCGGTGCACCGTCGAGAGGCTCATGCGCCGGCAGGGACTGCGCGGGATCCGCCGTGGCAAGCAGTTCGTCACCACCCGCCCAGACGCGACGGACTCGCGGCCACCGGATCACGTGCAACGCTGCTTCCACGCGGACCGACCCAACGAACTCTGGGTAGTCGACTTCACGTATGTTGCGACCTGGTCGGGGATGGCGTTCACCGCGTTCGTCACCGACGTCTACTCACGCCGGATCGTCGGGTGGCGGACCATGGACAGGATGCCCACCGAGCTGCCCTTGGACGCGCTCGAGATGGCCCTCTGGATCCGCGACCGCGCCGGCCAGGATGTCACCGGGCTCATTCAACATTCGGACGCGGGAGCTCAATACACCGCGATTCGCTACGCCGAACGCCTCGCTGATGTCGGCGCGATCGCGTCGATCGGGACCGTGGGCGACTCGTACGATAACGCCCTGGCAGAGACCGTCGTGGGGCTCTACAAGACCGAGTGCGTGAAGATCGACGGCCCGTTCCGCACCGTCGATGAGCTCGAACTCGCCACGCTGTCCTGGGTGCACTGGTTCAACGAGAACCGGCTGCACTCATCGATCGGATACCTCACGCCGATCGAGAAGGAGAACGAGTACTACCGTGAGATCAACCCCCAGCACCAGCCGGCGCTGGGAGAACTCGCCCTCCACTAAACCCGGGGCGATTCAATATTCCCTCATTCGCGCAGCTCCCGTTTGAGGATCGCTAACCGGGCATTGAACGCTGAGGGCCTCGACCGCGCCGACTCCACACCCCCGATGGCTGACGTTCAAGCGGGCCAGTTCTCCTTAGCCGTTGCGGCACCTTGAACTGCCGTCGCCCTGACCGAGGTGCGGCCGGACAGTATGCTCCGAAGGTGCGGTTTGCGACTGAAGCAGGTCAGACGATGCTGGACCCTACCGTTCAGGTGCTGCTGACCATCTTCGGCGGAGCTCTGTTGACTGCGATTGCAGGTA